>JBIIDW010000506.1:0-2727 GCA_044238215.1 Steroidobacteraceae bacterium | reverse complement strand
TGAGATCCACGCTTGCGACCTCGCGCTCCTCGTGCAGCACGACCAGCCGTCCGACAACGGGTTGCGGTCGGGTCGCCGCGGGGCGAGGGGCGGCAGCCGACGACGGCCGGCCCGGGCTGCCCACGGCGTCGTGGGAGTCGTCCGAATCGTGCTCGAGCGAGAACACCGCCGGCGGTGGTTTCGGCCGCTGGCTGAACTCGACCCACTGGAGTTCGTCGAGGGCGGCGTGCAGGTCGTCCAGGGATACGTGGTCGCGCTCGGCCGCATATGAAGCCATCATCGCCGTGTCGCAGAGCGTGTTCACCAGTCGTGGCGTGCCACCCGTGTAGCGGTAGATCACGTCGTGGCAGTCGCGCGCGAAGATCTCCCGGCCCTGGGCGCCCGCTACCTCGAGACGGTGCGTGATGTAGGCTTCCATCTCCTCGCGCGACAGCGCCGTCAGGTGGAAGCGCAGGCGCACGCGCTGCGCGAGCTGGACGAGTTCCGGGGCGTCGAGCTTCTGGTTCAGCTCGGGTTGCCCGGCCAGGATGATGCGCAGGACCTTGTCCTTGGTCGTCTCGACGCCCGACAGCATGCGCACTTCCTCGAGCACGCGCGGCGAGAGGTTCTGCGCCTCGTCGATCACCAGCAGCACCTTGCGGTTGGCGGTGTACTGCTCGATCAGGAACTGGTTCAGCGTGGCGAGGAGTTCCGCCTTGCGCATCTTGAAGGGCTGGTAGCCGAACTGCGCGAGCACCGACTGCAGGAACTCCAGCGCCGACATCTGCGTCTGGTTGATCTGCGCGACGACGACGTCGGAGTCGAGTTCCTTCAGGAAGGTCTCGATCAGCGTGGTCTTGCCGGAGCCGACCTCGCCCGTGATGACCACGAAGCCGTCCGTGAACCAGATGGTCGACTCCATGTACGCCTTGGCGCGCGCATGGTTCTTCGACAGGAACAGGAACTCAGGATCGGGGCTGAGCCGGAAGGGCAGTTCGTGGAGCTTGAAGTGGTCGAGGTACATGGCAGGCGGACGATTGTCCCGGGGAACGGCCCGAGGGCTCCATGACGTGCCGCACGAAACGGCTGGACAGAATGTTGCCGGAGGATATTACGTCAAATCCCGGTGTCGCAAGGCGGCCGGTGTTCCGGGGTCGGCGAGCGCGAGGAGCCGGCGCGCTACGCGGTCACGACGCTCCGGGGTCGTGGCCACCGCCGTGCAGTGGCCCAGCTTGCGGCCGGGCCGGGGCGCCTTGCCGTAGTCGTGGAGGTGCACGCCGGGCAGGGCCAGCACGGCGGCCGGCGAGGGGACGGCGCCGATCAGGTTGACCATCGCGCTGTGGCCCGACGCCGCGGTGCTGCCGAGAGGCAGGCCGAGGATTGCACGGAGGTGGTTCTCGAACTGGCTCGTGACCGCGCCCTCGATGGTCCAGTGCCCGGAGTTGTGCACGCGTGGCGCCGTCTCGTTCGCGTACAGCCTGCCGCCGCGGACGAAAAACTCGATGTTGAGCACGCCTTCGTAGTCGAAATGGGCCAGCACCCGCCGCAGGTACCCGGCGGCGCGCCGCTCGATCGCCGGCGCACCCCAGGGCGCACGGGTCAGCCGCAGGATGCCGTCGCGGTGGTGGTTGCGGTTCAGGGGGTAGACCGCGACTTCGCCCGCCGTGCTGCGTGCGCCGATCGTCGATACCTCGTATTCGAAGGGTACGAATTCCTCGTAGATCAGCGGGACCGCGCCCAGCGCCTCCAGCGCCCGGTACGCGTCGTCGCGGCTGCGTACGACCGCCTGTCCCTTGCCGTCGTAGCCCAGACGCCGCGTCTTCAGCACTCCCGGCAGGCCGACGCTGCGCAGCGCGCGCCCGAGGCTGGCGCGCGACTGGACGGCCGCATAGCGCGTGGTGGGGATGCCCAGCCTGACGAACATGCGCTTCTCGGCGATCCGGTCCTGCGACATCGCCAGCGCGGCCAGCGGCGGCGCGATCCGCGCATCCCGGCCGAGCGCACGCAGGCCCTCGAGCGAGACGTTCTCCCAGTCGAAGGTGATCAGTTCAGTGCGCCGCGCCAGTTCGCGCAGCAGGCGACGGTCGGTGAACTCGCCGCACAGCGAAGGCGCCACCTGGCCGGCAGGCGTGTCGGCGCTGCGGTCGAGGAAGAGGAAGTCGCGGCCGAGCGGGTAGCCGGCGAGCGCGAGCATGCGGCCCAGCTGGCCGCCGCCGACGACGCCGATGGTCATGGTGACGAGGCGGGGTCCGGATGCTCGAGCACCGCGGCCGTCTGGCGCGCGCGGAAGGCCTGCAGCGCGGCGTCAATCGCCGGGTCGTGCAACGCCAGGATCGATGCGGCCGCGAGCGCTGCGTTGGTGGCCCCGGCCGCGCCGATCGCGAAGGTGGCCACTGGCACGCCGGCAGGCATCTGCACGATGGACAGCAGTGAGTCGAGTCCGTTGAGCGCCCGGGAGGTGACGGGCACGCCGAGCACGGGCAGCGTGGTCTTGGCGGCGACCATGCCCGGCAGGTGCGCGGCGCCGCCCGCGCCAGCGATGATGACCTGCAGCCCGCGCGCACGGGCCGAGGCGGCGTACTCGAACAGCAGGTCGGGGGTGCGGTGGGCGGACACCACGCGGCACTCGTGCGCGACACCGAGGTTGGTGAGTGCCTCGGCCGCCGCCCGCATGGTGTCCCAGTCGGAGCGCGAGCCCATGATGATGCCGACGCGTGCGTTCATCGGGGAATTCTAGCCCAAGACGCC
>JBIIDW010000505.1:0-2729 GCA_044238215.1 Steroidobacteraceae bacterium | reverse complement strand
CGGCCTCGCGCACCTTCTGCACGATGACCTGCTTGGCCTGCTGGGCCGCGATGCGCCCGAAGGCGACCGACTCCATCGGCTGCTCGACGTGACCGCCGATCTGCGCCGCGGGATCGACGTCCAGCGCGTCCTCGAGCCTGAGCTCGCGGTCGGGGACTTCCAGCTCCCGCGAGTCGTCGGCCAGCACCTTCCAGCGGCGGAAGGTGTCGTAGTCGCCCGTGCGGCGATTGATCGCCACCCGGACTTCCCATTCCTCGCCGTGCTTCTTCCGCGTGGCCGAGGCCAGCGCGGCCTCGAGCGCGTCGAAGATCACTTCCTTTTCGACGCCCTTCTCGTTGGAGACGGCGTCGACGACCATCAGGATTTCCTTGTTCACCCTCTCACACCTCCGACCGACGCCCGGGCACTCAGGCCACGAGGCGGGCTTTGCCGATGTCGGCGAACGTCAGCGCCACCGACTGCGATTCGAATTCCAACTCGATGCCATCCTCGCGGACCGCCGCGAGGGTTCCCGTATACCGCCTCCGACCGTCACGCGGCGCGACGAGTTCGACCCGGATCCGCGAACCGACGAACCGGCCGAAGTGGGCCGGCGTCCGCAGCACGCGATCGAAACCCGGCGAGGAGACCTCGAGCGAGTATGCCCCCGGCACCGGGTCCTCGACGTCGAGCAGCGCCGACACCTCGCGGCTCACGCGCTCGCAGTCCTCGATGCCGATGTGGCCACCGTGACCCTCCGGGTGGTCGATGAACAGTCGCAGGACGCCGGCACGAGGGGCGGATGCCCACTCGACGTCGACCAGCTCGTAGCCGAGCTGCGCGAGCAGTGGCTCGAGCAGCTCGATCACGCGCTCCCGGATTGTGCCGACCGTCGCCATTGCGTCGCCGTCCGCCTCCCGCGCAAACGAAAAAGGGCCCGAAGGCCCCCACCGTTCATCGTGCCCCGGCCAGGGGCACAAAAAAGAAAAGCCCCCTCGGGGGCTTACTGTCGAACCGCCGACGCCGGCGAGACCCGGAACCGCGGCCCCGATCGTCCGAGGAACGATCAGGGCCGCGCATGTTAAGCGAAATCCCCGCCCACCACAAACCTGGCGGCAGGGGAAGTCAGGGGGCCGTGGATCCTGGCCCGAGCCAGCGGCCCAGCCAGCCATGGATTTCGCCGTAGAACAGCCGGCTGTTTTCGCCCTTGAGGATCCAGTGGTTCTCGTCCGGGAACACGACGAGGCGCGATGGCACCTGCATCCGCTGCAGCGCCGTCCAGTACTCCAGCGAATTGTTCAGCGGTACCCGGAAGTCCTGCTCCCCGATGGTGACCAGGGTCGGGGTGCGGAAGCGGCCGGCGTAGCGTATGGGATTCTGCTCGCGCCACACCGGGCCCTGCTCCCATACCGGGCCGCCGTTGTTCACCTCCCGGCCATACACCGTGTCGCTCGTCCCCCACTGGGCTTCGAGGTTGACCAGCCCGGCATGGCTGACCAGGCAGCGGTAGCGCGTCGTGGTTGCCTGCAGCCAGTTGGCCAGGTGACCGCCGTAGCTGGCGCCCCCGGCGCAGTGCCGCTGCGGGTCGATGAAGGGGTACTCGCGCAGCGCCGCGTCGACCGCCTCGTTGAGTTCCTCGCCCGGGGTCCGCAGCGGATCGCCCTGGATCGCCTGCGCGAACCCCTCGCCGAAGCCCGTCGAACCCGTGTAGTTCGTCAGCAGCAGGACGTAGCCGGGCGAGGCCAGGAGGTGATAGTTCCAGCGCAGGAACCACTGGTCGCGCCACATGGTGTGGGGTCCGCCGTGGATCATGTTGAACAGCGGGTACCGTTTGGCGGGATCGAACCCGGCCGGCAGGACCAGCATCGAGTGGATCCGCCGGCCGCGGCTGCTCGTGAACCAGAAATGGCGGACCGCAGGCAGGTCGAGCGCGGCAACCCGCTCGGCATTGACCGCCGACAGCGCGGCGTGGGTCCCTCGCGAGGGATCGATGCGCACCACCTCGGGCGGCGAACTCGCGTCCTCCCAGTTCGCCACCAGCAGCGGGGCCCGGGTCCGCGGCGGGATCACCACGTTCGTATAGACGCCGGTGCGGGGTTCAAACACCCGCCGCGGCGGCGCGGCGCCGGACACCGGCACCACGAACACTTTCTCCAGTCCCTGCTCCTCCGCCGTGAAGTAGACGCTGCGGGAGTCGGGAGTCACTGCGTGGCTGCCGACCGAGAGGTCGAGCGCGGCGCTGATCCACCGCGGCGCGGCCGTCGACGCCGGCCCCGCGACGGGCCAGTCGATCACCGCGAGTTCGGTCTTCGAGTAGACCTTGTCGCTGCGGCGCTCGACCTGCGCGACCAGGCGGCGGCCGTCGGGCGTGAAGCCCGGGCGCGCCCAGCCGTGCGCTCCCCCGGTCAGGCGGCGCGGCTCGCCGCCCGTGCGTGGCACGAGCCACAACTGCTGGCTGGTGAACGCGTAGGCCGCACGGTGGCGGTCGTCGCTGGCGACGAACACGAGCCCCGCCCCGTCCGGTGTCCAGGCGACGTCCAGGTCGGCACCGGAATCCGAGGCACGACCCGCGTAGCCCGGGGCCGCGATCAGCTGCGAGCCGGCCAGCAGGTCGCGCGCCGGTCCCGCGGGCTGCCCCGGCAACGGCAGTTCGACGACGAACAGCGACGGCCGACGCTCGTCGAGCCAGCGATCCCAGTTGCGGATCGGGAAGCCTTCGTAGATGCGGGCATTCCACTTGCGCGCGCGTC
>JBIIDW010000033.1:0-9865 GCA_044238215.1 Steroidobacteraceae bacterium | reverse complement strand
GCGATCGCCCGGCTGCACGCCGGTGACGCCGGGCCCGCATTCGAGCACCACGCCCGCGCCGTCGCCCAGCGGCACGCGCGCGGGCGGCTTGGCGGCGCCGTAGCGGCCCGCAACGATGCTGAGGTCGCGGTGGTTCAGCGCCGAGGCGCGCACCTCGACCACGACCTCGCCATGGCCCGGGCGGGGCGCAGGCCGCTCGACCAGCGCCAGCGAGCCCACGCCCCGCTGGTCGCCGACCTGCCACGCGCGGCTCGGCTCGGCGCGCGCGGGCTGGGGGGTCGCCGCCGACGCGGCGCCGGCCGCCAGCATCGTCAGCCCGCCGGCCAGCGCCTCGCGCCGGCCCGGATCGAATTCATGCATCTCAGGTGCTCCTTGGGGTTTCCGCAAACCTACCGTGACCCGGCGCGCATCGTAAGGGCCTGCCGGCGCCGGTATCATCGAGCGGCCATGCTGCGCGGAACGACATGAGCGACGCGCTCGTCGATCGCATCGGGCGCTGGGCGGCGCAGTTCGCGCCGGCACCCGTGCGCGAGGCCCGCGTGCGCACGTCGATCCGTGATTTCGCAGGCTGCGTCGCCGCCGGCGCCCCGCTGGCGGAACTGGCGCCCGCGCTGGCGCTCGCGGCCGACGGCGCCGTGCCGGTCTGGGGCGTCGGCCGGACGTTCGACCCGGCGGGTGCCGCGCTCGTCATGGGCACGGCGGGCTCGCTGCTGCAGCTGCACGACCTGCATCCACCCAGCGGCGTGCACGCGTCTTCGCCCGTGATCCCGGCGGCCTGGGCCGCGCGTGCGCTACGGCCCTCGTCGGCCGGACGGTTGCCCGCCGCCGGCTTCGTGCGCGCGGTCGCTGCAGGTTACGAGGCGACGCAGCGCCTCGCACTCAACGCCGCGCCGGCACTCGCACGCGCGGGCGGCTCGGGCACGGGTACGGCGGGCGCGCTCGGCGCAGCCGTCGCGGCGGCACGCGTCGCCGGCCTCGACGCCGACGGCATCGCACGCGCGGTATCGGCCTGCGCACTGCTGCTGCCGGCCACGCCACTGGCCACGATGACGGCGCACGCGCCGCTCGCCGCGCTGCATTCCGGTCTCGCGGCGCGCGCCGCTGTCGAGGCGGTCCGCCTCGCGCCGCTCGGTCATGCCGGGCGCGACGTGCTCGAGGGCAACGCCGGGTCCCCGGGCCTGCTCACCTTGCTGCGCGGCCGGCCCGAAGCACTGGCGCCCGGGCAGTGGGACGGCGCCACGCTCGACGCGATCTGCTGGAAGCTGTTCCCCGCCTGCTTCGGCGCGCTGACGGCGCTCGAGGCGCTGCTGCGGCTCGACAGGGTCGAGCCCGGTGCGGTGCGCGCGCTGCGGGTGCGCCTGCCCGACCGCATGCTCGGGCTGGTCGCCCACGGCCCGCACGAGGGCCACCTCTACGACCGGCTGATGAGCCTGCGCTGGGTGCTCGCGCGCGCGCTCGAGACCGGCGGCTGTGAGGCGCCTGGTTTCACGGCCCCGAGCGCCGTCGCGGACGAGATCGCGCGACGCATCGTGGTCGGGCACGACCCCGCGCTCGACGCGCTGCAGGACGCGTGGGCCGCCGACCTCGAGCTCGAAACCGACGCCGGCTGCGCGCGCATCGACTGGCGCCGGCCGATGAGCGACACGCCGCCCACCACCGGACCGCGCGGTTGGACCGCGGCGCCCGACGACCCGGCGCTGCGGGCCAAGTTCGACCGCCTCGCCGCCGGCTGTCCCGGCCTGCCCGCGTCGCTCGCCGCGATCCTCCCCACGGCCTGAACCCGCAGGCCGCCTTGCACACGCACCGCACGGCACGCGCGCCCTGCGCTCCGGCACGCGTTTACTTGTATTATTAAGAAAACATCTTGCTGGGGAGGGACGCGGCTTGGGCACGCTCGAGGACACCGAGAACCGCGCGACGATCTGTCGCGTCACCTGCGGCTGGAAGAAGGCCGGCCTGCCACTCGACGTGGTGCGCCGCTACTGGCGCGACGTGCACAGCCCGGCGATCGCGCGCCGCGCCGGCGTCTGGGACTACCGGCACTACCAGTTCGACCCCGTGCGCGCCGACCTGCTCGGGCCGCTCGAAGGCCTCGCGCTCGACTGCCCCGCGGGCGAGCAGCTCATGTGGACTTCCGACGTACGCTACGCGGACGAGGCCGGCCTCGAGGCCTTCGGCCGCTCGCCGGACGGCGAGGCGAAGGCGCAGCTGCTCGCCGACATCGAGCTGATCGTCGATCGCAGCACCACCTACCGCGTGGTCGGCGACAACGGCCGCACCCTCGTCGACGCCACCGGCATCGCGATGCCACAGGGCCCGGTGCGCGAACCAACCTATGCGCTGTTCCTGCGACAGCGCGGCGAGGAAGCGGCGTTCCGCGCGGTGCTGCGGGCGCTGGCGGCCGCGTGGGCGTCGGCCGAGGGCGTGCGGCGGCTGCGGCTCAGCCTGTTCGAGGTCCCCGACATGGAGGCGGAGCGCAAGGCGGGCTACCCGGTCAAGACCCACCCGCCCGCGCAGCAGTACCAGGCCTGGATGGACCTGACGGTGCGCGAGGAAGGGGTGCTGCGCCGGCTCGCGCAGTCGAGCGGTGGCGGCGCAGGCGCGGGGGCGCTGGCCAGCGCGCTGGCGGCGATCCACGTGTATCCGGTGCGCGTGGTCTACACGTCGGTCTACGCCGGCGCGCCGACGCTGGTCGGCCTGCGCGGCTACCCGGCATGGGCGGCGCTCGAGGCCCTGCAGGCCGCCAACGCGCGCCACCCGGCGCTGCTCGAGTGGATGTACGGACCGGTGGCGCGCGGCGCGCGCACCGGGGAGGAAGGCTGATGGCGACGGTGTCCGAGCGGCTCGTGCAGTTCATGCAGCGGCAGGCGGCCGAGGGGGTGCCCGCACCGGTGCGCCACGAGGCAAAACGACTGCTGCTCAACCAGCTGAAGGCCTCGGTCGGCGCGACCGGCAACCCGACCATCCGCATCCTGCACGACTGGGCGCTGCGCAACGGCGCAGGCGCACGCGGCGCGCACGTCCTGTGGCTCGGCAGCGAGACCGGCGCGGCGCAGGCGGCGATGGTCAACGGCGCGCTGTTCGAGGTGCTGGACTTCCACGACACCTACATCCCCTGCTTCATGCACGCGGTGTCGGCGGTGCTGCCCGCGGTGCTGGCACTCGCCGAGCAGCGCGGCAGCAGCGGCCTCGCCACCGTCGACGCGCTGGCGATCGGCCTCGAGGTCGAACTCGCCGTGGCGTCGATCCTGATGCCCACCGGCTACACGCGGCGCGGCTACGTGCCCGCGGGTCTGGTCGGCGGCGTCGGTGCGACCGCCGCCTGCTGCGTGCTCGCAGGCCTCGATCCGCTGCGCACGCGCCACGCGCTCGGGCTGGCGATGTGCACGGCGTTCGGCCTCTACGAATCGGTGGGCAGCGACGCGCTGTCGTACGTGACCGGCGCGACCGCGCGCTCCGGCATCACCTGCTTCGAACTCGCCGAGGCCGGCTTCGACGCACCGGCCACCGCGTTCGAGGGCGAGCGCGCCATGCGCGTCGCCCACAGCGACGAGCCCGCGGAGAAGATCGACCCCATTCTCGACTCGCTCGGCAGCACCTGGCGGATCTTCGGCCAGAGCTACAAGACCGTACCCACCGAGACGATCACGCACGCGCCGATCGAGTGCGTGATGGCGCTGCTGCCGCACGCGGCGGGGCGCACCGTCGCACGCATGCGGCTCGGCGTGCAGCCGATCGTGGTGAAGATCGCCGACGAGCGCCGCGAGCGCTTCGGCCGGCTGATGACCAGCGAGCTGCAGGCGCGCTTCGACACGCGCTTCTGCGCGGCGGCCGCCTGGGTGCGCGGCCGCTTCACGCTGGACGAGATGCGCGAACCCGCCTACACGGACGAGACCATCCTGGCGCTGCGCGACCGCATCGAGCTGGTGGCCGACCCGGCGTTCGCGACCTTCGAGGGCTGCTGGCTCGAGGTGGAGTTCACCGACGGCAGCCGGGAGCAGACGCGGGTCGAGCGCTTCGTCGGCACGCCCGACAACCCGATGAGCGACGCCCGGCTCGCCGCCGTGTTCCGCGTGGCCGCCGACGGCCTGCTGCCGGCGGCGCAGGCGGACGCGCTGCTCGATGCGGTCTGGCACCTCGACGCCGCGCCGGACCTGCGGCGCCTGTTCGAGCTCGCGAGGCTGGCATGAGCCTCGCGTCGCTGCCCTGCGGCGCCACGATCTGGTACCGGCGCGAAGGCTCGGGTCCGCCGCTGCTGCACATCCACGGGTCGGCGTTCGGCCACGCGAACTTCGGCCGGCTCACGCCGCTGATGCTGCCGGACTTCGAGGTCATCGACTTCGACCTGCCGGGCTACGGCGAGAGCCGCGGCACGCCGCCCGAGCCGGGCTTCCCGGGTCTCGCGACGATCGTCGGCCAGCTGATCCGCGAACTCGGCTACCCGCGCGTGCACGTGCACGGCACCTCGTTCGGCGCGATGATCGCGCTGACGCTGGCGGCGCAGGAGCCCGGGCTCGTCGACCGGCTCGTGCTCAGCTGCTTCCTCGCGCGCTACGACGGCGCCGCGCGCATGATGCGCGCCACCTGGAAGCGCGCGGCCCGCGACTCGGGCATGGCGGCGGTCGCCGACCTGACCTCCGTGGCCGGCTTCGCGCGCGGCTTCTACGAGCAGCCGGGGGCCGCCGCGCAGCTGCAGTCGATGCGCGAGGCTTTCGCGCGCAATACCCCCGAGGCATTCATCGCCGGCACCGAGACCATCGAGCGCGCGGACCTGTCGCCGCTCGTGCCGATGGTGCGCGCGCCGACGCTGCTGCTGGCTGGCGCCGAGGACAACATGACCCCGTTCAGCCCGGCCGCCTCGGGCATCGGGTTCGCGCAGATCCGCGGCATGCTGCCCGGCGCCGAACTCGAGGTGCTGCCCGACTGCGGCCACTACCTCGTGATCGAGCAGCCCGGACGGGCCGCGGCGCGCATTCGCGGGTTCCTCGCCGGCTGAGCGCGGCGCCCGAGGCCCGCCGCGACCGCGCCGGGCCGTGGCGCGGACGGCTGACTGCCGGTATCGTGCCGCCCACGATGGATGGCAGCAGCAGCGGCGACGATCGGCAGCTCAACGTGTTCGGGGAACCCCTGGCCACGTGCTCGACCTCGCCGATGACCGGCTGGTTCCGCAACGGCTGCTGCGAGACCGACGAGCAGGACCGCGGCTCGCACACGGTCTGCGCGGTCATCACGGCGGAGTTCCTGGAGTTCTCGGCCACGCGCGGCAACGACCTCTCGACGCCCCGCCCCGACTACGGCTTCCCCGGGCTGCGTCCCGGCGACCGCTGGTGCCTGTGCGCCGCGCGCTGGCGCGAGGCCTGGGAGGCGGGCTGCGCGCCACGCGTGCAGCTGCGCGCCACCCACCGTCGGGCGCTGCAGGTCGTCGACCTGGCGACCCTCAAGACCCACGCGATCGACCTTGCCTGAACCGACTCCGCGCGACGCATTCCGCCGCGGCGTGCTCGAGCTGCTGCCGCTGGCCCCGGGCGTGTTCGCCTGGGGCCTGGTCACGGGCGTGGCGATGGTCAAGTCCGGGCTGTCGGTCCCGCAGGCGCTGGGCCTGAGCCTCGCGGCCTACGCGGGCAGCGCCCAGCTGGCGGCACTGCCGCTGATCGCCACGGCCGCGCCGCTGTGGCTGGTGACGGTCACGGCACTGGTCGTGAACCTGCGCTTCGTGGTCTACAGCGCGATGATCCGCGAGCATTTCACGCATCTGCCGCCGGCGCGGCGGGCGCTGCTCGGCTACCTCGTCGGCGACGTGATGCTGGTGCGCTTCATGACGCTGGTGCAGCAGGAACCGGAGTATCCGCACCGCGTCGCGTACTACGCGGGCGGGGCCATCTCCAACTGGGCCGTCTGGCAGGTGTCCTCGATCGTGGGCATCCTCGCCGCCGACGCGATCCCCGCCACATGGGGGCTCGAACTCGCCGGCACGCTGGCGCTGATCGCCCTGGTAGTGCCGCTGTGCGCGCGCGCGCCGGCACTCGGCGGGGTGGCGGTCGCCGGAGCGGTGGCGCTGGTCGCCCACGAACTGCCGCTGCGGCTCGGCCTCGCGCTGGCGATCGTCTGCGGCATGGCCGCCGCCCTGGCGCTGGAAGCGATGCTCGAACGTCGGGCCGGCGGCGGCCGGGGCAGCACATGAGCGACCTGCAGGTCTGGCTGGCGATAGCCGGAATCAGCCTCGCGACGGTACTGGCGCGCTCGACCCTGCACCTCGCCGGAACCCGGCTGCGGCTGCCGCCCGGCGTCGAATCGGCGCTGCGCTACGCGCCAGCCTGCGCCCTGACGGCCATCATCGTCCCGGAACTGCTGCTGGTCGGGGGCAGCCTGCAGCCGGCCCTGAGCAACCCGAAACTGATCGCCGGACTGGCGTCTGTGGTCATTTTCGCAGCAAGTCGAAGCACGTTAGGCACCATTTTCGGCGGAATGGCGGTTTTCTGGATCGCCCGCGCCCTGCTACACGGCTGACGTATTGTCATAGGTGAGACTGCAGTTCAGTCGTTGACATGATGTCAATGCGGCGCGATCATCCGCGCCCATGAACGAACTCGCCGATCGCCGCCAGGAAGAGAAGTCGCAGCGCCGCAGCGACATCCTCGACGCCGCCGAGGCCGTGGCGGCCGACGTTGGCTTCGACGCGATGACGATGGACCTGGTCGCCCGGCGGGCACGGCTGTCGCGCGCGCTGCTGTACGTCTACTTCGAGCACAAGCCCGACCTGCTGTTCGCGATCTGCGAGCGGGCACTCGACGAGTTGCGCGGCCGCTTCGAGGCTGCCTCGGCCGGGTTCGCCACCGGCCTCGCCCAGGTCGAGGCCTGCGGCCGCGCCTACGTCGCCTTCTCGCGCGAATCGCCGGTGCGCTTCGACGCGCTGGCACGCTTCGAGGCCCACACCCTCGATCCCGACGCCGCCACCGGCAACGAGGGCAGCTGCATGCTCGCCGGCGATCGCGTGCACGCCGTGATGATCGCCGCGCTCGAGCGCGGACTCGCCGACGGCAGCATCCGCGCCGACGTGGGTCCGCTGCCGCTGGTCAGCCACGCGCTGTGGGGTGCGGTGCACGGCGTCATCCAGCTCGGCTCGACCAAGGCCGCGGCGCTGGCCCACGAGGGGGTCGAACCCGACGCCCTGGTCGGCCAGTGCCTCGCGATGCTCGGGCGCGCCCTGGCCCCGGCAACCCGGTCATGAGCGCCGCACTCGCCGCGCTTGCGCTGCTCGCGCTGCTCGTGCCGCTCGACGCGGTCGCGGCCCAGGCTGCCGCGACCGGTGCGCCGGCAGCCGCGGCAACGCGCCCGGTCGCCGCCGTCATCGACGACTACGTGGGCGAGGGCCTGTCCTCGAACCTGTCGCTGCGCTCCGCGGAGCTCGAGGTCGAACGCAGCCAGGCGGCGCTCGACGCCGCCCGCGCTCGCTTCTTCCCGGAGGCCGCGCTGGTCGCGCGTTATACCCGCGCCGAGGGTGGCCGCGAGGTCGAGCTGCCGCTGGCCTCCGTGCTGAACCCGGTCTACGCCACGCTCAACGACCTGCTCGCGGGGCAGGGAAGGCCCGGGCGCTTCCCGCAGATCGAGGACCCGCGCTTCACGCTGCAGCGCGAGCGCGAGCAGGACACCCGGCTCAGCCTGCGCCAGGCGGTGTTCGCCCCGGCGATCCCTGCCGCCGTGCGCGCGCAGCGGGCGCTGCTCGAGGGCAGCGAGTACGCGCAGCTGGCGCTGGCGCAGCGGCTGCGGCGCGACATCGCGGTGGGCTACCTGGACTGGCTGCGCGCCGCGCGCGCCGTGGCGATCGTCGAGTCGAGCCGGAGCCTGCTGGCCGAGAACCTGCGCGTCAACGAGTCGCTGCTGCGCAGCGGCCGCATCACCCGCGATCAGGTGCTGCGCGCCGAGGCCGAGCTGCTCGCGGTCGACCAGCAGCTCGGCGAGGTTCGCAGCGGCCGCGACCAGGCGCGCAGCTACCTGAACTTCCTGCTCAACCGCCCGCTCGACGCCGAGGCGGAACGCGCGGAACCCGAGACCGACCTGCGTCGTGCGGTCGCCGACCTCGCGACGCTCAGACAGCAGGCACTGGACGGACGGCCCGAGCTCGAGCGCTCCGCGCAGCTGGTGGAGGCCGCGGGCGCGCGCGTCGATGCCGCACGGGCCGCGCGCTGGCCGACGCTGGCGCTGGCGGTCGATGCGGGCACCCAGGGCGAGCGCTACGGGTTCGGCCGCGGCAGCAACTTCGGCACCGTGTCGCTGCTGCTCGACTGGCCGCTGGTCGACGGCGGCGCGCGGCGTGCGGAAGTGCGCGCGGCGCGCACGATCGAGCGCCAGGCGCGCACCCAGCAGGAAGAGCTGCGGCACCAGGTCCAGCTCGAAGTCCAGCAGGCGCTCGACCGCCTGCAGACCTCCGCCGCCGCGCTGCGCACCGCCGAGGCCCGCGCCGGCGCCGCTCGCGAGGCGTTCCGCATCTCCGCGCGCAAGCGCGACGAAGGCGCACTGAGCCAGGTCGAGTTCCTCGACGCCCGCAACGTGCTCACCAGCGCCGAACTCAACCTCGATGCGACACGCTTCGAGGTACTGGCCCGCCAGGCCGACCTCGACTACGCCACCGGAGCGTCGCGGCCGTAAGGCGCGGCGAACGACATGCCGACGCCCCTGCTCAACCGTGCCTCCCTGGCCGCCGCGCTCGCGCTGCTCGCCGCCTGTTCGCAGTCCCCGCCGGCGGCCCCGCGCGCACCCGCCGGGAATGCCCCGGCCGCCGAGGCCACGCCGGTGCGCGTCGCCCGGGCGACGCGCGGTCCGGCGCTGCCGCCGATCACGGCGGACGGCCTCGTCGCGCACCGTGACGAGATCCGGCTGTCGTTCAAGGTCGGCGGCGTGCTGCGCCGCATCGACGTGCAGGAGGGCCAGGCGGTCCGGCGCGGCCAGGTCCTCGCGGTGATCGAGCTGGCCGAAGTGGGCGCGCAGGCGACGCAGGCCCGCGAGGCTGCCGACAAGGCCGCGCGGGACCTCGCGCGCGGCGAGCGTCTGCACGCGGAGGACGTCATCAGCCAGACCCAGCTCGAGGACCTCCGCACGCAGTACGCCGTGGCCCGCGCCGCGCTGGCCGCCGCCAGCTTCAATCTCGGCCAGTCGACCATCGTCGCGCCGCGCGACGGCGTGGTGCTGCGCCGCCTCGCCGAGGAGCGCGAAGCCGTCGCGCCCGGAGCGCCGGTGCTGGTGCTCGGCGCGCGCGACACCGGCTTCGTGCTGCGCGCGGCGCTCGCCGATCGCGACGTCGTCAACGTCGCGCCCGGCGATCGCGCGACCGTCGTCACCGACGCCCATCCGGGCCGCGAGATTCCCGCCCGCGTCAGCGAGGTCTCCGCCGCGGCCGACCCGCGCAGCGGCCTGTTCCCGGTCGAACTCGCCCTCGAGGCCGGGGCCCTGCGACTCGCCAGCGGCATGCTGGCGCGCGCGCGCATCGCGCCGGCCCAGGCGGCGTCGACCGACGCCGCCGGACTGACCTACGTGCCGATCGCCGCGGTCGTCGAGGGCGACGGCCGGCAGGCCGTGGTGTACGTGCCGACCGGCGACACGGCGCGCCGGCGCGAGGTCCAGGTGGCGTTCCTGGTGCCCGGCCAGGTCGCGCTCGCGGCCGGCCTCGAGGCCGGCGAGACCGTGGTGACCGACGGCGCGCTGTACCTCGGCGACGGCGACCGCGTGCGGATCGTCGCCGACACTCCTGCGCGGAACTGAACCCGTGTCGATCCTCGAGTTCCCGATCCGCCGCTACCAGTTCACGCTGGTCGCCTTCCTGTGCCTGGTGGCGATCGGCGCCTTCACCTTCACCACGATCGCGCGCGAG
>JBIIDW010000504.1:0-2743 GCA_044238215.1 Steroidobacteraceae bacterium | reverse complement strand
CGAGCATTACTCGATGGAGCAGAAGCCGGCGCCGAAGCGCCGCTGAACGTCATGGCCGACCTGTCGCGCTGCTTCAGCATCGACGACCTGCGCGGCGCCGCGCGGCGCCGGCTGCCGGGGTCGGTGGCCGACTACCTCGACGGCGGCGCGGACGACGAGGTCTCGCTGCGTCGCAACCGGGCGGTGTTCGAGCGCCACGGCCTCGTGCCGCGCTACCTCGTCGACGTCGAGCAGGTCGATCCCTCGACCACCGTGCTCGGGCTGCCGGTATCGATGCCGCTGCTGATCGGACCTGCGGCGCTGCACAAGGTCTTCCACCCTGCGGGTGAACTGGCCGTGGCGCGCGCCGCGGCGGCGGCCGGCACGATGCAGTTCCTGTCCGGCATGGCGAGCACTGCGCTCGAGGACGTCGCCCGCGAGGGCCCTGAGGCGCGCTGCTTCCAGGTGTATGCGACGCGCGACCGCGGTGTCATGCGCGAACTGCTCGCGCGGGTGCGCGCCGCGGGGTATCCGGCGCTGTGCGCCTCGGTCGACGTGCCCTGCGGGGGCAATCGTGAACGCGACCGGCGCGCCGGCGTGGCGATGCCGCCGCAGCTGTCCATCGCGGGCTGGCTCAAGGTGGCGGCGCATCCCGGTTGGGCGCTGGGTTTCCTGCGGGCCGGCCGCATCGGCATGCCCAACATGTTCGGCGCCGGCGGGCGCGCGGTCCGCAACGCCGACGTGCGCTTCGACGCCGGGTTCACCTGGACCGACCTCGAGTGGCTGCTGGCCGAATGGGGCGGCCCATTGGTCGTCAAGGGCCTGCTGAGCGTCGATGACGCACGCACCGCGGCGGCGGCCGGCGTGGCGGCGATCGTGCTCTCCAACCACGGCGGCCGCCAGCTCGATTCCGCGGTGGCGCCGCTGGACGTGCTGCCCGAGGTCGTCGACGCCGTGGGAGCCCGCGTCGAGGTGATGATCGACGGCGGCGTGCGTCGCGGTACCGACGTGCTGAAGGCACTGGCGCTCGGCGCTCGCGCCTGCCTCATCGGCCGCCCGTACCTCTATGGTCTCGCGGCGGCGGGCGAAGCCGGCGTGGCGCACGCGCTACGAATCTTCCGCGACGAGATCGCGCGCGGCCTGACGCTGCTCGGCTGCCGCGGCGTGGGTGAACTGACGCGCGATCACGTGCGGCGCCTGGGTCAGGGCTGAGGGGAAACGCCGCGCCGCGCGCCGGGCGCGCCCCGCGATAACCGGGAGCGCCGTGCCGTATGCGCGCACTTGATCATCGCTTTCCTGGGGCTCCCCCAGCATCCGGGGGCGGATTTCTTTGCCGCTTCTCTAGACATCCCGGGGGGGCAACCGGTGAGCTCCATCGACTCTGGATCCGGTATGCACCGGCTGCGCGATGTCGCTTGGCGCATGCCGATCGCAATCGCTGCCGTCTCCGAGGCCACCATCGAGGACTGAAACCTCAAGGACCCTAACGTCGGGCAGGCCACGGGCCTGCAGGCCGCCGCCACGATCGACGCGATGGTCAGCTTCGAGGGTCCGGTGTTCGGTGACGAGCTGACGGGCCGGGCGACGCTGCGCAACATCGTCAAGCGAGCGCAGCTCGGTTCGGTCTCCCTGGAGGTACACCCCCACCGGGAAGCTGCGGGTCAGGGTGTTCGGCGAATACTCGGAGTTCCACGACAGCCTGTCGATGGTCTGGGGCTTCCCGGTGAACGAGTTCGCGATCTGCAATCCGTCGGGCAGCGCGCTGCTCACCGAGCGCCTGCGGCTCGACGCGGGCTTTGCGCTCAGCGACACGGGGATCTTCAAGGACAACTGCGCGCAGTGCGTGCGCATAGGTTCCACGCTCACCGCCTCGCACGGCAAGAAGGTCGACGGCACGCCGGTCGGCAGTGGCGACCTGACCGGGACCTACACCGTGCCGCTCGACACGGGCGGCGACTGGTGCTCGCGCGCGGAATATTCGTACCCCGGCAAGATGTACGGCGATCGGCTGAAACTGTCGTACAGCGATGCCGCCAGCGCGGTGAACCTGCGGACCGGCTTGCGCACGGAAAAGTACGACGCGCTGAAGGTCGCTCTGCCGGACCGCCGGCAGTGGGGCATACGCGGGACGTACCGCTTCCAGCCCGCGGCCCGGGTTCGGGGCCGCGAGGGGTCCGTTGATCACAATAGGCCAACGGCTTACAATCGCGGTCATGTTGTTGAACGGCCGGGCAGCAATGATCACGGGAGCCGCGAGTGGCATCGGGCTCGCCGTGGCGAGCGCGATGACCCGCGCGGGCGCGCGCGTCGCACTGGTTGACCAGGACGAATCCGCGCTGGGGGATGCGGTTCGGGCGTTGCAGGCGGAGGGCTTTGACGCAATCGGCTGCGCGGGTGACGTTGCCGATCCGGAGGACTGCAGGCGGGCTGCCGAGCTCGCGCTGCAGGCCTTCGGGCGGATCGACATCTTCCATGCCAACGCTGCCGTTGCGCCGTTCGCCGACCTGCTGGAGAGCACGACGGAGCAGATAGAGCGAACCGTGGCCGTGAATCTCGTCGGGGCGATGCACGGTTGCGCGGCAGTGCTTCCTTCGATGATCCGGCAGCGCAGCGGGGTGCTCTTGCTCACGGCCTCCATAGCCGCCTTCGTCGGCGATCCATCGGTACCGGTGTACGGTGCGTCCAAGGGAGGGCTGACGGCGCTGTGCCGCTCGCTCGCGGTTCGGCACGCCGCCGAGGGGATACGCTGCGTCACGATCTGCCC
>JBIIDW010000503.1:0-2750 GCA_044238215.1 Steroidobacteraceae bacterium | reverse complement strand
ACCCGAACATCCCGCAGGAACTCACGGCGCGCGGGGCCCGGCCTAACGGCACCACGTCGTACGACCGCACCAACTACTTCGAGACCTTCGCGGCCACCGACGACAACCTGCGCTGGGCCCTCGATCTCGAGGCTGACCGCATGGTCAACTCGTTCATCGCCGAGAAGGACCTGCAGAGCGAGTTCTCGGTCGTGCGCAACGAGTTCGAGTCCGGCGAGAACAACCCGGGGCGCGTGCTGTTCCAGCGCCTGATGTCGACCGCGTACCTGTGGCACAACTACGGCAAGTCGACCATCGGCTCGCGCGAGGACATCGAGCGCGTGCCGATCCAGAACCTGCAGGCCTTCTACCGCAAGTACTACCAGCCCGACAACGCGGTCCTTACGGTCGCCGGCAAGATCGACGAGGCGAAGACGCTGGCCTGGGTCAACGAGTTCTTCGGGCCGATCCCGCGCCCCGCGCGCGTGCTGCAGCCGACGTACACCGTGGAGCCCGTGCAGGACGGCGAGCGGCACGTCACGCTGCGCCGCACCGGCGACGTGCAGCTCACGGCCGCGGGCTACCACGTGCCCTCCGGCGCGCACCCGGACTTCGCCGCGGTCGACGTGCTCTCCGACGTGCTGACCAGCGAGCCCTCGGGCCGCCTCTACAAGGCCCTGGTCGAGACCGGCAAGGCCAGCAGCGTCGGCGGCGCCGCGCTCGACCTGCGCGACCCGGGGTACATGCTGTTCATTGCCGAGGTCCTCAAGGACAAGCCGGTCGAAGACGCGACCCAGGCGATGCTCAAGGTGCTCGACACCCTGAAGGACTCGCCGGTCACGGACGCCGAGGTCGAGCGCGCGCGCAACAAGGCACTCAAGTCCTTCGAGCAGGTCTACAACAGCAGCGACCGTGTCGGCCTGGTGCTCTCGGAGTACATCGCGAAGGGCGACTGGCGTCTCTGGTTCCTCGCCCGCGACCAGATGGAGAAGGTCACGGCCGCGGACGTCAACCGCGTGGCCGCGGCGTACCTCAAGCCCGCCAACCGCACGACCGCGGCGTTCCTGCCCCAGGCCGCCCCCGACCGCGCCACCATCCCGGCGACTCCCGACCCGGCGACGCTGCTCGCCGGCTACACCGGCAAGGCGGCTCTGAAGCAGGCCGAGGTCTTCGACCCCTCGCCGGCCAACATCGTCGCGCGCACGCGCTCCGAGACGCTGCCGGGCGGGGCCCGCATCGCGCTGCTGCCGAAATCCACCCGGGGCGGCGCAGTCAGCGCCACGCTCACGCTGCGCATCGGCAGCGAGGCGTCGCTGCGCGGCAAGGCGACGGTGGCCGACCTCACGGCGGAGATGCTGCGCCGCGGCACCGCGAAGCGCAGCCTGCAGCAGATCAACGACGACCTCGACCGTCTGAAGTCCTCGGTGGCCATCGGCGGCGGTGGCCAGAACGTCACGGTCTCGATCCAGTCGACCCGCGACAACCTGCTGCCGACGCTGGAAATCGTCGGCGAGATCCTGCGCTCGCCGAGCTTCCCCGAGGCCGAGTTCACCAAGCTGCGCGACGAGGCGCTCGCCGGCATCGAGCAGCAGCGCGGCGATCCGCGCGCCATCGCCGGACTCGAACTGCAGCGCACGCTGTCGCCGTGGCCCGCCGACGACTTCCGCTACAACCCGGGCTTCGACGAGCAGGTCGCCGCGATCCGCAAGGTCTCCGTCGCGGACCTCCGGGCCTTCCACGCCGCGCACTACGGTGCCACGGCGGCCACCGCCGCGGTCGTCGGCGACTTCGACGAGTCGACCACGCGGGCAGCGCTCGGCGCCATCCTCGCCGGCTGGACGGCGCCGGTGGCCTTCCAGCGCGCGCCGGACCGGCTGTTCGACGTGCCCGCCAGCACGAAGCGCATCAACACGCCGGACAAGGCCAACGCCACGATGTTCGCCGGCCTGCCGCTGCCGCTGCGCGACGACGACGCCGACTACCCCGCGCTGGTGCTGGCCAACTACATGCTGGGCGGCGGCTTCCTGAACTCGCGACTCGCCACCCGCATCCGTCAGAAGGACGGACTCAGCTACGGCGTGTCGTCGTTCCTGCAGGCCGACGCGCTCGACAAGGTCGGCGCGCACGGCGCGTTCGCGATCTACAACCCGCAGAACTCGGCACGCCTCGTCGCCGCATACCGCGAGGAGCTGGCGAAGATGCTCGCCGACGGGTTCACGGAACCGGAACTCGCCGGCGCCCGCGGCGGCTGGCTGCAGGGCCGCAACGTCAGCCGCTCGCAGGACCGGGAACTCGTCGGTACGCTCTCGCGCTACGCGTACCTCGGCCGCACGCTCGACTGGGACGCCGACCTGGAGCGCCGCATCGCGGCGCTGACCGTGGCGGACGTCAACGCGGCCGTCCGGCGCTGGATACGTCCCGAGGCAATCACCATCGTCGAGGCCGGCGACTTCGAGCCCAGCAAGCCCTGATGCCGCGCGCCACCGGCCCGCGCGCACGAGACCCGTCGAACCACACCCTCCCGGGAGAACGCAGATGAACGTCAGAACCGCACTGCTGATCGCCGCCGTAGGCAGCCTCGCGACCCTCGAATCGGCCCAGTCGATGGGCCCGGCCGAAGGCATGGAACAGTGCTACGGCATCGCCCGCGCCGGCAAGAATGACTGCGCGGCCAACGGCCACTCCTGCGCCGGCCGCGCGGCGGTGGACGGCGACAAGAACGAGTGGATCATGGTGCCGAAGGGCACCTGCGAGAAGATCGTCGGCGGCAG
>JBIIDW010000032.1:0-9941 GCA_044238215.1 Steroidobacteraceae bacterium | reverse complement strand
GGTGCTCGACCTCGCTGAGCGCCTCGAGCTTCTCGGTGTTGATGACGGCGGACAGCGGTGTCAGCGGCACGGCGCCGCCGGTGTAGCCCGTGCCGCCGCCGCGCGGGATCACGGTGAGGCCGAGTTCGATGCAGGCCCGCACCAGCCCGGGCACTTCGTCCTCGGCATCCGGGCAGATGACGACGAAGGGGTACTCCACGCGCCAGTCGGTGGCGTCGGTGACGTGCGACACGCGGGCGAAGGCGTCGAAGCGCACGGCGTCGGCACGGCAGTGGCGGGTCAGCAGGCGGCGCGCGCGCTCGCGCAGCGAGGCCGTGCGGGTGAAGTCCTCGGCGAACGCGCGCACGGCGCGGCGGGCCGCGTCGAGCAGCGCACCGACCTTGGCGTCGCGCGACGGGTCGTCGGGTTCGCGGCGCTTGCCGATTTCGTTCAGCCGGTGGTCGAGCGCCTCGACCAGCAGCTTGCGCCGCCGCGGATTGTCGAGCAGGTCGTCCTCGAGATAGGGGTTGCGGCGCACGGCCCAGATGTCGCCGAGCACCTCGTAGAGCATCCGCGCCGAGCGGCCGGTGCGACGCTCGCCGCGCAGTTCGTCGAGCAGCTGCCAGGCTGGCTCGCCGAGCAGGCGGATGACGATCTCGCGGTCGGAGAACGACGTGTAGTTGTAGGGGATCTCGCGGATGCGCGGCGCGGCGTCGTGCGGGACGACGGGCGGCGGCGCGTCGGCAAGGGCGTCGGCTGCGATGGCGTTCATGGCGGGGGGGTCCTGGACCGTTGGGCGTATTGTCCCATCCTTCCACTATGATGCGCGACCATGACGACCGAGGACCGCAACCCGCAGGCGGCCATGATGGCCGACGAGTCCATGGTCCGGACCCTGCGCCACCAGATCGAGGCGATCTGGCCGCAGGAGGCCCCGCTGTTCGGCCGCTACGACGTCGGCGCGGGAGCCCGCATCCTCGACCTTGGCTGCGGCACCGGCGAGGCGACCGTGCGCCTCGCGGACCTGTTCCCGGGTGCGGCCGAGGTGGTCGGCATCGACGTCGGCCCGGAAATCCTCGCGGTGGCCCGCGGGCGCCATGCCGACCGTGCGCCGCGCTTGCGTTTCGAGGCGGGTGACGGCTTCGCCCTGGCGTATCCGGAGGGGTTTTTCGACCTCGTGGCGTGCCGCCACGTGACCCAGCTGCTGCCCGGGCCCGAGCGGCTGCTGGCCGAACTGATTCGCGTGCTGAGGCCCGGGGGGTGGCTGCACGTGCTGTCCGAGGACTACGGCATGCTGCACTTCCCGGTGCGGGGCGGCGTGGATCCTGACCGCCTCTGGCACGAGTCGGTCGTACCGTACACCGACGCGACGGGGACCGACGCCCGGATCGGCCGGCGCACGCTGCCGCTGTTGCGCAGGCTGGGCCTGCGGGACGTCCGGATCGACTACCTGACGATCGATACCGAGCGTGCGCCGCGCGAGGCGCTGGCGGGTATTTTCGCGGCCTGGCGCGACGGCTATGCGTTGGCGCTGGCCGAGGCCTCGTGCCAGCCGGTCGCGGCCGTGCGGGCGCGTTTCCAGGCGCTGATCGACGAGGTTCTCGACCCGGACGGCTATGGCGTCTGGATGGTGCCCGTGGTGGCGGGCCGCAAGCCCTGATGCCCGCGCTGCGGCCGCATCCGTCCTCCGCGCCGCACGCGCAGGCGCTGGGCGTCGAGGCGGAGTGGCGCTGGTTCGGTCCGCACGCGCATGCGCTCGAGATCGAATACCGGATCCTGGGCGACGCGAGCGTTCTGCGCCTGCCGCTCGCGGCCGTCGTTGCGGAGCGCCGCGACGGGCTCTGGCGCCACAGCTGCGCGGAGCTGTTCGTGGCGGAAGAGCCCGACGGCGCGGGCTACCGGGAGTTCAATTTCTCGCCGTCCGGGCACTGGGCCGCGTATGAGTTCGACGGCTACCGCAGCGGCATGCGGCCGCACGATTGGGCCGGTGCGCCGCCGCGCTGCGTGCTGGCCGCGGCTGGCGCTGCCGCCGGCGCGGTGGTGCTGCGGGTGACGCTCGAGCGCGCGGCTCTGCCCGCGGCAGCCGCGCGGCTCGCGCTCGGCCCGACCGTCGTGCTCGAGGCGCTCGACGGCGGCTTCAGCTTCTGGGCGCTGCGCCACCCGCCGGGGCGGCCCGACTTCCATCACCCTGACGTCCGCTCGGCCACGCTCGAGGTTCCCGCATGAGGTTCGGCATCGATCGACTGCTCGAGGATCCGCTGCTGCGCGCGGACCTGGCCGGCCGCCGCGTGGCACTGCTGGCCCACCCGGCTTCCGTGACGGCATCGCTGCAGCACTCGCTCGACGCGCTGGCGGCGTTGCCGGGGCTGCGGCTGACGGCGGCGCTGGGGCCGCAGCACGGGCTGCGCGGCGACAAGCAGGACAACATGGTCGAGTCATCGGACTTCGTCGATCCGCGCCATGGCATCCCGGTCTTCAGCCTCTACGGGGAAGTGCGTCGCCCCACGGAGGCGATGCTCGACACGTTCGACGTGCTGCTGGTCGACCTGCAGGACCTCGGCTGCCGGATCTATACCTTCATCACCACGCTGCGCTACGTGCTGGAGGCCGCGGCACGCCGCGGCCAGTCCGTGTGGGTACTCGACCGTCCGAATCCTGCGGGGCGCCCGGTCGAGGGCCTCGCGCTGCAGCCGGGCTGGGAGAGCTTCGTCGGCGCGGGCGCCATGCCGATGCGCCACGGCCTGACCATGGGCGAGATGGGCCGCTGGTTCGTACGCGAGCTCGCGCTCGACGTCGACTACCGGGTGGTGCCGATGCAGGACTGGGCGCCGGGCGCCGCGCCGGGCTACGGCTGGCCACTCGGCGAGCGCAGCTGGGTCAATCCCAGCCCGAACGCCGCCAACCTGTCGATGGCGCGGGCCTATGCCGGCACCGTGATGCTCGAGGGCACGACGCTCTCGGAGGGGCGCGGTACCACGCGTCCGCTGGAACTGTTCGGTGCGCCGGATCTCGATGCGGCGGCGGTGATCCGCGCGATGCACGCGCTTGCGCCGCATTGGCTCGAAGGCTGCCGGCTGCGCGAGTGCTGGTTCGAGCCGACCTTCCACAAGCACGTGGGTCGGCTCTGCGCCGGCGTGCAGATCCACGTCGACGATCCGGGCTACGAGCACGGGCGTTTCCGGCCGTGGCGGCTGATGGCGGCGGCCTTCAAGGCGATCCGCCGGCTGCGGCCTGACTATCCGCTGTGGCGGGATTTCCCGTACGAGTATGAGCGCGACCGGCTGGCCATCGACCTGATCAACGGCAGTCCGCTGCTCCGCGAGTGGGTCGACGACCCGGCGGCGGAGCCGGGTGACCTCGATGCTCTCGCCCGCGCCGACGAGTCGGCGTGGAACGTGGCGACCGCCGGACTGCTGCTCTACTGAGACGACTTGCCCGCGTCCGGGTCGTTCGTGGCCTCGAAGCGGGCCACGGGCTTGCCCGTTGCGTCCCGCAGTTCGAGCTGTCTGCCGGTCACGACCCAGCGTCGCGCCGCCTTCAGCGCTTCCGTGAGGCGCTGGTCGCCTTCCATGCCGTCGACGCAGGCCATCATCGTCGAGATCAGCTGGCTGAACTCGACCGCGTCGCTCCGGGCGGTGTAGCTGCCGGCCATCATGTTGCACCCGCCGGTGCCGCCGACGCGGCCCGTGGCGGCATCGAAGCGCAGATGGGCCTGCCGTGGCGGCCCGCGCTCGCCGCCCGCCGGCTGCACGGCCGCGCCGAGCAGCTGCACGGCCTTCCAGTACGTGCCCGCCAGCGGCGCGGCGTCGTTGCCCGCGGCGCAGCGCGCCGCGGGATCGATGGAGACGAAGCGGTCGACGATCACGGTGGGGAGCAGGCCGTCGCCCTCCATCGGCGGTCGCTCCTCGATGCGCCCCTCGATGCTCGCGAGCATCGGGCCGCGCTGCGAACCGCCCGCCGCGAGATAGGCGCGCTCGAGCGCGGCCGCATCGCCCTCCATCGCCACCGGCAGCCGCCGGCCCGTCTGGCAGTCGGTGAACGTGGCGGCGTCCGCCATGTAGAAGTAATCGCCGCGCAGCGGCTGGCGCGCCCCGGGCGCCGGCGCCGGCTCGACGGCGCGCAGCAGCAGCGTGTCGGGCTGCGGCCTGCCGTCGACGAAGGCCGGGTAGTACTGGTCCGTGATCCACCGCAGCCGCCCGTCGACGGTGATGCGGGCGCTCAGGGCATAGCGGGCGCGCGGGTCCAGCTTCGCCGGGTCGTACTCGATGCGGAAGGCGATCGGCACCTGCCCTTCGGGCGTGAAGCGGGTGCGGGCGAGCAGCGTGGCCGGCGCATCGGCAATGGCCACGTCCTGGATGCTCGCTTCGAACACCGCACCCGGCGGCAGCGCGATGCGCTCGCGGTAGGTCGCCTTGCCTTCCAGCACTGCCGTGCCACCGCCGCCGGCGGCCGGCTCGGACATCGAGCAGCCCGCGACGAGGAGCGCGCAGAGCAGTGCCGCCGCCGCCGCGGCAGGCCGTCGAACGTGACCATGCATGTGTGTTGTCCTCCGCCGCCTGGGTAGATCTGCGGATGCGATGACGCGGGAACCCTGTCAGGCTAGCATGGTCAGATCGTTGACCGCCTGGGCGCGGCAACATGGAGGATGACGCATGAGTTCCGCTGGCAACACCGATCGGATCCTGGACGATCTCCGGCGCGTCGTGGACGACGCGGAGGCGCTGATGCGCGAGACCGCAGGCGTGGCCGGCGAACGCGCCGACGAGGTCCGTGCGCGCGCGGCCGACTCGCTGCGCGAGGCGCGTGAGCGCCTGACGCTGATGGAGCAGGAACTGGTTACCCGGGCGCGCGACGCGGCCCGCGAAACGGACCGCTACGTGCACGAGAATCCGTGGCAGTCGATCGGCCTCGCCGCGGGCGTCGGCCTGCTGCTGGGCCTGCTGATCGGTCGCCGCTGAGCGGCCGGGCGGGCCTGGCCTGCCCGGCGCCCACCCTGGCCGCAGCCGATGGACCAGCGCGACCCCTTCGAACCCCTGGCCGGCGGCCCTGCGCCGGCGGGCCTGTTTGCCTCGCTGCGCCAGATGCTCGCCAACCTGCTGGCGCTCGCGCAGGTCCGCGTCGAACTGCTGACCACCGAGCTGTCGGCCGAGGTGCAGCGCGCCGTCGGCGTGCTGGTGTGGGCCTTCGTGGCGCTGTTCTTCGGCGGGCTCACCGTGCTGATGCTCGCGCTCACCGTCATCATCGCCGTGTGGGACGAGCACCGGCTGCTCGCCGCGGGGTCGTTCGCGGCCGGCTTCCTGGCCGTGACCGCCGTCGCCGCCTTCGTGGTCCGCGCGCGCGTGCGTTCCCGGCCGCGGCTGCTCGCGGCCACGCTCGACGAACTGCGCCGCGACCGCGACGCGCTGGCGGGCGAGCGACGGCCGTGAGCGACCGGCTGGACGAACTCGATCTTCGCCAGCGCTCGCTGCAGCTGCGCAGCGAACTGCTGCGGCGGCGGCTGGCGCGCGACGGCGCAGCGCTCGGCGGCACGGTCGCCCAGGTGGAGCGCGGCATCGCCATGGGGCGCCGGCTGACCCGCTGGCCGGCGGTGGCGGCTGCATCGGCGCTGCTGCTCGCGGTCGCCGGTCCGACACGCCTGCTGCGCGTCGCCAGTCGCGGCCTCGTCGTGCTCGGTCTCGCACGCCGCGTGGGCGCGCTCGCCAGCCGTCACGTGGTGGCGCGGCGCGACGCGTGAGCGGCACGTCCCGGTTGCGCGCCGTGCTCACGTGCGTGCGCGGCGAGGCCACCAGCGACGGCGCGGGCGTACGGCTCACCCGCGTGGTCGGCGGCCGCGCGCTTCCCGACCTCGATCCCTTCCTGCTGTTCGACGAGTTCCGCTCGGACGACGCGGGCGACTACATCGCCGGCTTTCCCGATCACCCGCATCGCGGCTTCGAGACCGTGACCTACATGCTGGCGGGCCGGATGCGTCACCGCGACAGCCGCGGCAACTCCGGGCTCCTGGCACCGGGCAGCGTGCAGTGGATGACCGCGGGCAGCGGCCTCGTGCACTCCGAGATGCCCGAACAGCAGGAGGGCCGGCTGTGGGGGTTCCAGCTCTGGGTCAACCTGCCTGCGCGCGACAAGATGGTGCCGCCGCGGTACCAGGACATTGCCGCGCACGACGTGCCCGAGCTCGCCGTGCCCGGCGGCACGGTGCGCGTGCTCGCGGGCTCGCAGGGCGGCCTGGCGGGGCCGGTGCAGGGCGTCGCCACCGAGCCGCTGTACCTCGACCTTCGGTTGTCGCGCGGGGCCACCTTCGAGGCGGCGGTTCCCGAGGGCCACGCGGCGTTCGCGTTCTGCTACGACGGTGAAGCGTCAGTGGGCACGCCGCCGCAGCCGTTGTCGCGCGGCGTGCTGGCGACGCTCGGCGACGGTGCCGGCGTCAGAGTTGCGGCTGCCGGCGACGCGGGGGCGGGCGTGCTGGTGATCGCGGGACGGCCCCTGCGCGAGCCCGTCGCGCGCTACGGCCCGTTTGTGATGAACACCCGCGACGAGATCATGCGGGCGTTCGAGGACTACCGCGCCGGGCGCTTCTGACTCCGGCGGCCGCGCTTCGAGCCGCTCACGCGCAGCGAGATGCGCAGCGTGAAGGCCTTGAAGGTCACCGCGGCAAGCGAACGCTTCAGGGCCTTGCCCAGCTGCGCCGCCGGCATGGTGCCCGCCAGCTGCCGCAGCCGGCGGATGTCGGCGTCGCTCCATGGCTTGACGTTGCGGCGCGCGGCGGGCGCCGCGGCACGACCGGTTTTCTTTGGTGCAGCGCGGCGCTTGGACTTCTTTGCCATGATCGACTCGGGTTTGCGGGAACCGCGGCGATTCTAGGCACAGGCCGAGCCCTCAACTATGACACCGTTGCTCAATGCAGCGGTATGCAGGCATAACGCTGCACGGCCTGCGTGCGTGACCGAGGCGCAGACCCTCAGCGGCCGGTGCCCGTCGATGTCGGCGTCGATGTCGCCGGTGCGAACCCGCGCTTGCGCATCAGCGCGTCGATCGAGGGGTCGCGGCCGCGGAACTCGCGGTACGCGACGTCAGGTTCCACGGTGTTGCCGGTGGAAAACACGCTGCGCAGCAGGCGGTCGGCGACTTTGCGGTCCCAGGCGCCGCCGGCTTCCGTGAACGCCTCCCAGGCGTCGGCGGTGAGCGTGTCGGCCCAGAGGTAGCTGTAGTAGCCCGCCGAGTAGCCGTCGCCCGAGAAGATGTGGCCGAACTGCGGCGTGCGGTGGCGCATGACGATCTCGCGGGGCATGCCGAGCTGCGCGAGCGTGGCCTTCTCGAACGCATCCGCGTCGATGCGCGCGTCGGGAGTTGCGGCCAGGTGGAGCTTCATGTCCACCAGCGCTGCGGAGAGGTACTCGACCGTGGCGAAGCCCTGGTTGAAGGTCTTCGCGCGCTCGACCTTCGCCACGAGATCCGCCGGGATCGGCTTGCCCGTCTGGTAGTGCACGGCGTAGCGGTCCAGCACTTCCTTGACCGGCAGCCAGTGCTCCAGCAGCTGCGACGGGAACTCGACGTAGTCCCGTGCCACGTTGGTGCCGGACACGGAGGGGTAGTTCACGTTGGAGGCGAGGCCGTGCAGCGCGTGCCCGAACTCGTGGAACAGCGTGACGGCGTCGTCCCAGCTGATCAGCACCGGTTCGCCGGGCGTGCCCTTCACGAAGTTCGAGTTGTTGGAGACGATCGTGGTGATCGCGCCGTCGAACCGTTCCTGGTTGCGGTAGGCGTTCATCCACGCGCCCGACTGCTTGCCGACGCGCGCGTAGGGATCGAAGTACCACAGTCCGACGTGGCGGCCCTCGGCGTCGACCACCTCCCAGACGGCGACGTCGGGGTGGTAGACCGGCACGGTGCCCGCCGGGAGTGCGCGGAATCTCATGCCGAAAAGCTGCCCCGCGACGTCGAACATGCCCTCGCGCAGCCTGTCGAGCTGCAGGTAGGGCTTGAGCTCGTTGGTGTCGAGGTCGTACTTCGCCTTGCGGACCTTCTCGGCGTAGTAGCGGTAGTCCCAGGGCTCGATGGTGATGCCCGCGCCCTCGGCGTCGGCAAGGGCCTGCATGTCGCGGACTTCCTCGCGCACGCGGGCGACGGCCGGTGTCCACACGGCTTCCATCAGCGCCATCGCCCGCTCCGGGGTCCTGGCCATGGAGTTCTCGAGCCGCCAGTGCGCGTGGGTCGGGTAGCCGAGCAGCCGCGCACGCTCGGCGCGCAGCTGCAGCACCTCGCCGATCCCGGCGTTGTTGTCGCGCGCGTCGGCGTTGTCGCCGCGGTTGACGAAGCTGCGCCAGACCTTCTCGCGCAGGTCGCGACGCGTGGAGTAGGTCAGGAACGGCTCGACGGACGAGCGGGTGTTGGCGATCAGCCAGCGGCCCTTGAAGCCGCGGGCCGCGGCGTCGGCCGCCGCACCGGCGCGCACGGGTTCGGGGAGTCCGGCGAGGTCAGCCGCGTCCTCGAGCAGCAGGTGGCGCTCGTTCTCGTCGGCCAGCAGGTTCTGGCTGAACTGCGTGAACAGCGCCGCGAGCCGCTGGTTGATTTCGGACAGCCGCTTCTTGGCGGGCGCGTCGAGCTTCGCGCCCGCCCGCACGAAGTTGGTGTAGGTGAGCCAGGTGAGTCGCTGCTGCTCCGGCGTGAGCCCGGAACGCTCGCGCGCCGCATAGACGGTTTCGATGCGACGGAACAGCGCCTCGTTCTGCGTGATCCGGTCGCGGTAGGCGGCGATCCGCGGCTCGATGGCGCGCTCCACCTGCTGCACGGCAGCGTCGTTCAGCGTGGAGCTGAAGATGCCGTAGACGGTGTAGGCGCGGTCGAGCGCCCGGCCGGAGCGTTCCATCTCGGCGATGGTGTTGTCGAAGGTGGCAGGCGCGGGGTTCGCCGCGATGCGGTCGAGTTCGGCGAGGTGCCGCGCCATGCCCTCCTCGAGGGCGGGCTGCAGCAGCGCGGGCGTCGCGAGGTCGAAGGGGGGCACGCCACCGAAGGGCCCGCGCCAGGGCGCAAGCAGGGGGTTCGTGGCGGGCGCGACGGTTTTGGCGTCGCTGGAGGATGCGGGGGCGGCCGCAGCGGCGGCGGCACCCGGGAGGGCGCTGAGGGTCATGATCAGGGTGCAGGCGAAAGCGGTGTGTGGTGCGGGCATTGAGAACTGTCCGGTGTATTTCCGGGATGTGACAATTCTATCCTGACCCGGTTCCGCCCGCGGCGCCGTGCCGCACCCGGAGGCAAAGAAATATGTCCAGTCGCCTTGCGATCATGGCTTTGTTCACGCTGCTGGCGCTCGCCCCGGTGGCGCGAGGCCAGCAGCCGGACGCTGGCAGCGACGCGCGCCCTGCCGCCGCGACGACGAAGGCGGTGACGGTGTTCGTCGACGCGAGTTTCGGCGGCCGCACGAACGGCGCGGCGAAGGCGCTGTCGGGCAAGCACGCCGAAATGGAAGCGCAGGGCTGGCGCTTCGAGCACCTCGCGATCTACTCGGAGAACGGCGACCTCGTCGGGTTCTTCGTGACCTACGTGCGCGAGGTCCGGGGCTAGTCGCGATCGACGTCGGGGCGCAGGTCGAGGCGGTCGGAGGCGGGCAGGCAGAAGATCTCCACCGGCGCCGCGCGGCCGCGCAGCTGCAGCGCCGGCAGCTCCACGACCGGTACCGAGCGCAGCGCCGAACCCAGCGACCTGCGCACCTCGCTCGAGAACAGCGCTTCGCCCGCGCGGGCGCGCTGGCTGAGCCGCGAGGCGACGTTGACCGTGTCGCCGACGATCGTGTAGCTCATGAACCGCGCCGAACCGACGTTGCCGGCGATGACCTCGCCGGTGTTGATGCCGATGCCGAGGCCGGTTTCCACGTCGTGGCGACGTCGCCACTGCGAGGCGAGCCCGTCGAAGCGCGCCAGCATCTCGCGTGCGGTCTCGATCGCGCGGTGCGAAGCGTCGGCTTCCTC
>JBIIDW010000502.1:0-2755 GCA_044238215.1 Steroidobacteraceae bacterium | reverse complement strand
GCCAGCGGCACCCGCTGCGCCCGCACCCGCGGCGCCGCCGCCGAGCACGCTGCCGAGCAGCGCGTCGAGGCTCGCGGGCGCCGGTGCGCCGGTCGCCGCTCGGCCCGCCTTCTGCGCCTGGTTCTTCTGCCAGGCCTGGTACGCCACGTAGCCGATCGCCGCAAGGCCGCCGTACTTGACGAGCTTCTTGGAGCCGCGATTGCCGCCGCCGCCGAGCACGTTGCCGAGCAGGCTGCCGGCGAGGCCGCCCATGGCGGCGCCGGCCGCCGGGTTCTTGGTGAGGATCTCGAGCAGCTTCTTCGTGTCCATCGTTCAACGCTCCTTGTCTGGCGTGGTGGCCGCCGGCTTCGCGTCTTGCGCGTCCTGCGCGCCCCGGGTGAACACCAGGGGATCGTGAAGCGACGGGAAGGTCGTGTCGGGGGGATGGTAATCCCAGCGCAGCGTCCGGGGAATGTTCGTGTAGTGCACGCCGATGTTGATCACCCAGAGCACCACCAGCGCCCACATCGTGAACAGCGTCAGCGTCGGCCCGTCGGCGACGATGTCGGCGCCGCGGAAGCATTGCCAGAGCCGCCACGGCAGGTACAGGCAGGGCACCAGCACCCAGACGGGCGAGCGCCAGCGCTTCCAGCAGAACAGCTCGCTGGCGACCTGCGCGAAGAACATCGCAAAGTACGGCAGCAGCGCCAGGTGCGCGGGCACGCTGCGACCGCCCACGGCGTCGACCGCGAGCGCGACCAGCGGCAGCAGCAGGCCGACGACCCAGATGACGACCAGCCAGACCTTGAAGACGGGGCCGACCGGGCGCGGGCCCGGGAACGCCGCCACGCTGGCCGGCATGCGCCACTGCGCCCAGGCCAGGCAGGCGCAGGCGAGCACGAAGAAGACCGCTTCCTGCAGCAGGATGTCGCTCGCGTCCATCAGCCTACCCTTCGCGCCCGGTCTTCATCGCGGCGCCCTGCCCGCGCGCAGGAAGGCCTCCGTGCGCGTCACCGCGTTGATGCGGATGTTCTGGTAGAAGAGGTCGAAGTCGTTGAAGTGCAGCATGCCGCCCGGCAGCGGCACGATCGCATAACCTTCGCGAGGCAGCGGATCGACGCGCACGACGCCGCCCTCGCAGGCGCCGCCGATGCCACCGGCCTCGGTCGCCGGCAGCGGCGTGCCCGCCTGCAGCGCCGCCGGCAGCCCGACGCCGCGCCGCGCCGGCAGCGCGCCGAGGTTCCAGCTGGCCGGCGCAGCCGGCCGGGCCAGGTCGAAGGTCAGAGGGTTCACGCAGGCCACCGCCGAAGGCTCGGCGGAGCCCGATTTCTTCGCCCAGCGGTCCTGCGCGCCGCGCAGGAAGACACCGGGGTCGCCGGCGCGGTCGAAGGCGTTCCAGGTGACGAGGCAGCCGATGTCGGATGGCGTGGCGCAAACGCGAATGCCGCCGCCGAGCACGCGCAGCTGCCCCTCGGTGAAGGCGATGCCGATCGGATACGCGGCAACCAGCTTCGACCGGTACTTCGGCTGCGTGCCGAACTCCTCGAGCCAGCGCTGGGTGTGCGCCGCGCCCTGGCTGTGGCCGGCGATGATGAACGGCCGGCCGCGGTTCCAGTGCTTCATGTAGTGCAGGAAGGCCGCGCGCACGTCGGCCCAGGCGAAGTCGTAGGCCTGGATCGCCTTGAGCTCGGGTGGCGCATAGACGCCGGCAGAAGACGCCTGACGGTAGCGCGGCGCGAACACGCGGCAGCAGGCGTTGAACACTGCCGCCTGGCGCGCGATCACCGACTCGTCGGTCCAGTCGTTGGTCTTCGCGTCCTCCAGCGGCTGGTTCCAGTAGTCGATCTCGCGATACGTGGTCGGATGGATGTAGAAGACGTCGACCTGCGCCGCGGCCTGCCGGTCGCCGAACGGGTCGTTCTCCGGCACCACGTCGCCCGCGTCGCGGCGATCCGGCAGCGCGGCCCAGAAGCGCGGCTGCGCGTAGTCGGGCGGCGCCGGATGCGGCAGCTCGCCGAAGGCCTTGTCGGGCCAGCGGATCGGCAGCTGGGCTGCGGCGTCGCGCGGCGCGGCGAGCGCGCAAAGCGCAGCCAGCAGGAGCGGCGCGAACGCAGCGGGCGATGGGCGATGCGGCATGGTCGGCACCTGCGGTCAGCCGCCGCGCCCCAGCGCGGCGATGAAGGGGTTGAGGAACAGCCCGTCGTCGAAGTCGTTGCGGATGCGGCCGATCCGCACCACGACCGCGTTCTGGCGCGTCAGCACGTAGACGCGCTGGCCGCCACGGCCGCCGAAGTAGACCACGCCGTCGCTGGCGAAGGCGGTCGGCTTCGGCAGCGGCCGGTCGCCGGCCACCGAGCGCGGCACCAGCGCCACGGGCTCGCGCAACCAGAACATCGCGTGCGCCGGCGACAACGGCGACGGCGCCAGCAGCTCGTCGATCCGCGCCGCCGACAGCACCTGCCGGCCGCCCGCACGGCCGCGATCCAGCACCAGCTGGCCCACCCGCGCCCAGTCGCGCGCCGTCGCCTGGATGCAGCAGAACGTCCGCGTGTTGCCGCCCGACCGGTCGAGGCGAACCCAGGCGGTGTCGGCGCCGATCGGCTTCCAGATCCGCTCGGAGAGATGGCGCGCATAGCCGCGCCCGGTCGCGCGCTCCAGCAGCAGGCCCAGCGCCTGCGCGTCGAGGGCGACGCCCCGGTGCACCGCGCCCGGGGCGGAGCGCAGCGGTTGCGACAGCACCGGCCCGGCCAGGTCCGAGCCGATGAACAGCAGCATT
>JBIIDW010000501.1:0-2758 GCA_044238215.1 Steroidobacteraceae bacterium | reverse complement strand
TAACGGACATGCCCGCGAGCAGTTCGGTGAGCAGGAAGGTCTTGGCAACGCTGCGGACGGACATGGTGCGACTCCGTTTGCCTGATCAGTCCTTCCAGGGACCCACGCCGAGGTGGACCATGACGCCCTCCACGACGATCCAGACGAGCGTGACCGGGATCAGGACCTTCCAGCCGAGGCGCATGATCTGGTCGTAGCGGTAGCGCGGGAACGTCGCCCGGTACCACATGAAGCACGTGAGGAAGAAGAACAGCTTGAGGAACAGCCACAGGAAGCTCGGCTGCGCCAGCAGGTTGTCGTCGGGCAGGATGCCCTGGAACGGGCTCAGCCAGCCACCGAGGAACAGCACGGCGGTCAGCGCCGAGATCAGGATCATGTTCGCGTATTCGGCGAGGAAGAACAGCGCGAAGGCGATGCCCGAATACTCGACGTGGAAGCCTGCCACGATCTCCGACTCGCCCTCCGCCACGTCGAACGGAGCGCGGTTGGTCTCGGCGACGCCGGAGATCACGTAGACCACGAACAGCGGGAACAGCCAGACCACGTACCAGTTCCAGACCCCGCCCTGCTGGGCGCGCACGATGTCACCGAGGTTCAGGGTGCCGGCGGCCATGACGACCCCGACCAGGGCGAAACCCATCGCGATCTCGTAGGCGACGATCTGCGCCGCGGAGCGCATCGCGCCCAGAAAGGCGTACTTCGAGTTGGCGGCCCAGCCGGCGAGGATCACGCCGTAGACGCCGACCGAGGTCAGCGACAGCACGTAGAGCAGGCCGGCGTCGATGTCGGCGATGACCAGCGCCGGGTCGAGCGGCATCACCGCCCAGATCGCGAACGCCGGGACCAGGGTGATCATCGGCGCGATCCGGAACAGCACCCGGTTCGCGGCCGAGGGCACCACGACTTCCTTCAGCAGCAGTTTGATGACGTCCGCGAACGGCTGGAAGATGCCCGGGACCAGGCCGAACACGCTGCCCACGCGGTTCGGACCCTTGCGCAGCTGCATCCAGCCGATGACCTTGCGCTCCCAGAGGGTGGTGAAGGCCACCGACAGGATCAGCGTCACCGTGACCACGAGGATCCAGAACGTGGAGCGGACGTAGGCCGGCAGGCCTTCCCAGAACGTGAGCACGCTCGCCTCCATGGGGATCCTCACCAGCTCGCGGCCGGACGCCGGCCGATGGCGCTTGCCTGCAGCGGCGCCGAGCGGCGCAGCACGGCGTCCGTGCGATACATGGGCACGTCGGCCACGCTGCCGCCCGGCACGTGCGCCGGTGGCGCGGGGACGTAGGACGAACCCGGGACCAGCGGCGGAGCCGAGTCCACGAGGGCCCTGAGCTCGTCGCGGACCTGCTCGGAACTCTGGTAGTCGAACCCTGCGACGTCCAGCAGGTTGCCCAGCACGCGCAGGACCTTCCAGCCCGGACGGGCGTCGCCCAGCGGCCTCGCGGCGCCCGCCTGGCTCTGCCACAGGCCCTCGAGGCTGACCCAGGTGCCCGAGGTCTCGGCGAACGTTCCCATGGGCAGCAGCACGTGCGCGAGGCGACGCAGTTCGTCGGTCACGTACGGCGTGACCGCCACCACGCAATCGGCCGAACCGAGCGCCGCTTCCGCCGCGGCGGCGAGTGCGAGGTCATCGGCAGGTTCTATCGCGCCCGCGAGCAGGTAGGCGGGCAGCTTGCGTTCCAGCATGGCCCGCAGATCGAGGCCAGGGGACTCGTTGACCCGCAGGCCCGGGGCACGGTGGGGTACCGCACCGGCAATCCAGGCGCCCGCGGCATTGCCGCCCTCGGCAAGCACACCGAGCGAGGCGCCGGTGACGGCCGCGAGTTCCTCGGCAACCGCCCGCAGGTCCGCCCAGGCCGGGTGGCGCAGTGCGAGCGCGCCCAGCCAGATGGCGCGCCGGTTACCGTTCCGCAGAGCGTCCGCGAGGGCCCGGTGCCGTTCGCCCACGACCAGGCCGGCGGCAAGGTCCGCAATGGGCTTCGACACCGCCATGCCTTCCGCGCCCGCTGCGGCGACCAGCACCGCCAGCAGGTCCTGGAACACACGCGACGGCGCGCTGGCAAGCTGCCCGGCCACCGGAAAGAGGTAGTCGTACTCGGCGGGATTGAGGAAGGCGACGCGGGCGCCCCCGCGCATCGCGGCCTTGCGGACGCGGTGCGCGAGCATCGGCAGCTCGGAACGCAGGTTGGATCCGACGACCAGCAGGCCGGTCAGCGACTCGACGTCGGCGACCGCCATGCCCAGCGCCGGACATGCCGGGTCGCCCTGGGCGTCGCGGAAGTCGGTCATGCGCAGGCGATGGTCGATGCTGGAGGACCCGAGGCCGCGCGCAATGCGCGCCGCGAGGTACAGCTCCTCGAGGCTCGCCGACGGGCTGGCGATCACGCCCAGCGCGGGCGCGGCGGCCTTGAGGCCGCGTGCCGCGGCCTCGAGCGCACGCTCCCACGACACCTCGTGCCAGGCACCGCCCTCGCGCAGCATCGGGGTGCGCAGCCTGTCCTCGGCGTAGATGCCCTCGTAGCTGTAGCGGTCCCGATCCGCGATCCAGGTTTCGTTCACGGCCTCGTTCGGCCGCGGCACCACGCGCATCAGCCGGCCCCGCAGCAGGTGGCCGTACAGGTTGCTGCCGAAGCCGTCGTGCGGCGAGACCAGGGCCGCCTGGGTCATCTCCCAGGACCGTCCTCGGTAGCGGAACGGCTTGGAATTGAGCGCGCCCACCGGACACAGGTCGATGATGTTGCCCGACAACTCG
>JBIIDW010000500.1:0-2759 GCA_044238215.1 Steroidobacteraceae bacterium | reverse complement strand
GCCCTGGAGCAGGCCGGGCTGGATGTGCTGGTGGTCGCCGGCGGGGTCAGCGCGAACCGCCGCCTGCGCGAGCGGCTCGACGCCGCCGCGCTCGCGCGGGGCGCGCGCGTGTACTATCCGCGCCTCGAATTCTGCACCGACAACGCGGCGATGATCGCCGTGGCGGGCCTCGAGCGGCTGGCGGCGGGGGAGCGCGACGGACCGGGCATCCGGGCCCGTGCGCAGTGGCCGCTGACCGCGCTCAACCCGGCCGGGCAGCCAGGCGGCGCAACCCAGGGACGGCAGGGCTCATGAGCACACGGCGACACGACACCATCTTCCTCCGCGGCCTCGAGGTCGAGTGCATCATCGGCTTCATCGAGTGGGAGCGGCGCATCCCGCAGCGCGTGATCATCGACTTCGAACTCCCCGTCGACTGCGCTCGCGCGGCCGGCAGCGACGAGGTCGAGGACACGCTCGACTACAAGCGCGTCGCCAAGCGCCTGATCGCCTTCGTGCAGGCCTCGCAGTTCAAGCTCGTGGAGACGCTGGCGCACCGCGCCGCGCTGCTGGTGCTCGAGGAGTTCGGCGTCGAGTGGATCCGCATCTCGATCAACAAGCCCGGCGCGATCCGCGGCTCCCGCGACGTCGGGGTTTCGATCGAGCGCACGCGCGCCGACCTGCCCGCGGCGCGCGGCTGAGCCCGTGGAGGCGGGCGCTCCGGTCGAGGTCTACGTGGCCGCGGGCAGCAACGTCGACCCCGAGCGCAACCTGCGCCTCGCCGCCAGCGAGATGCGCCGCGAGTTCGGCGACGTGCGGTTCTCCGCCGCCTACCGCAACACCGCGGTCGGCTTCGAGGGCGAGGACTTCATCAACTTCGTCGCGGGATTCTCCACGCGCCTCGGCGTCCACGACGTCGTCGAGCGGCTGCAGCGGATCGAGGCGCTGTGCGGGCGCGCCCGCGACGCCCCGAAGTGGGCGCCGCGCAGCATGGACCTCGACATCCTGCTGTACGGCGATCGCGTCGGCGACGAGCCGGGCCTCGTGCTGCCGCGGCCCGACCTGCTGCGCCGTGCCTACATGCTCGGACCAATGGCCGAACTCGCGCCCGGCTTCCACCACCCCACGCGCGGCCTCACCGTGGGCGAACTGTGGGCGGCGTTCGACCGGGACGCGCACCCGATGACGCGGGTGGATCTCGGGCTCGGCGGGTGACAGGGCTACCAGGCCACGCTGCGACCGCCGTCGACCGGCAGCACCTGGCCGGTGACGTAGGGCGCGTGGGCGGCGAAGAACAGCGCGGTGCGCGCAATGTCGCCGGCCGAGCCGCTGCGCTTCAGCAGCGTGCGCGAGGTGATCTTGGCCTGCAGCTCCGGGTCGGCGACGCCGTCGGCCGGCCAGAGCACGGGGCCCGGTGCGATCGCGTTGACCCGGACGTGCGGCCCGAGCTCGCGCGCCAGCGAGCGCGTGAGCATGATCAGGCCGGCCTTGGCGACCCCGTAGACCGGGTAGCGGCGCAGCGGCCGCATGCCGTGGATGTCGACGATGTTGATGATCTGCCCCTGTGCGAGGCGCAGCGCGGGCGCGGCCGCCTGCGACAGGAACAGCGGTGCCTTCAGGTTGGAGCCGAGCAGGTCGTCCCAGTGCGCCTCGGTGATCTCGCCGAGCGGAGTCGGATAGAAGGTCGAGGCGTTGTTGACGAGGATGTCGAGACGGCCGAACTCGCTCTGCGCGCGCTCGACGAGCTCGCCGAGCCGCGAGGTCTGCAGCAGGTCGGCCGCCACGGCCACGGCGCTGCCCGGGCGTTGCGCCTGCAGCGACGCGGCCAGCGCCTCGGCATCCTTCGCGGAGCGGTGGTAGTGGATCACGCAGCGCGCGCCCGCGCGGTGCAGTTCGCGGACGATCTCGGCGCCGACGCGGCGCGCGGCACCGGTCACGAGCGCCACCTTGCCGTCGAGCGGGAGCGATTCTCTTGTCATGCGGCCAGCTTATGACGCCGGTGGCTCCCGACTCAACGGCTGCGGAGCGAGCGCTCGCCGCCGCGAGCCACGAGGCTGCGGTGCGTGGCGCGCTGCGCGAGCGGCTCGCGCGCGAGGGCTGGATTTCGTTCGCCGAGTACATGCGCCTCGTGCTGTACGCCCCGGGCCTCGGGTACTACAGCGCGGGCGCGGCGAAGTTCGGCGCGGACGGCGACTTCGTCACGGCGCCGGAGCTCTCGCCGCTGTTCGCGGCCGCCTGCGCCGCGCCGATCGACGCCGCGCTCGAGGCGCTCGGCGGCGGCGCGATACTCGAGTTCGGGCCGGGCTCCGGGCGCTTCGCGGCCGGCCTGCTGCAGGCGCTGGACGGGCGCGGTCGGGCACCCTCGGAGTACCTGCTGCTCGAGGTGTCGGCGGACCTGCGCGAGCGGCAGCGCGCGCGGCTCGCAGCGGCGGGCGCGGGTCCGCATGCCAGGTGCCGCTGGCTCGAGCGCCTGCCGCAGCGCTTCGACGGCGTGGTGTTCGCCAACGAGGTGCTCGACGCCATGCCCTGCGAGCGCTTCGTGCTGCGGGGCGGCGAGGCCTGGCGACTCGGCGTGTGCTGGCAGGACGACGCGCCCGCGTGGGCGGAGCGCCGCGCGGATGGCAGCCGGCCCGGCGATGCCGGGTTCGCCGCCACCGTCGCCCGTGCGCTGGCCGGGCTCGAGGGCGCGCTGCCCGAGGGATATCGGGGCGAGGTCCACGTGGAGTTGCCGGGTTGGGTTGCCGCGGTGGCGGAGATGCTGGGTCGCGGCATTGTGATGC
>JBIIDW010000499.1:0-2763 GCA_044238215.1 Steroidobacteraceae bacterium | reverse complement strand
CAAGACCGTCGTGGTCAGCTGCGGCACCTGCTACGACCAGCTGCAGGGCTACGAGTTCGACAAGATCTTCCCCGGCTGCCGCATCGTCGACATCCACGAATACCTGATGGAAAAGGGCGTGCGGCTCGAGGGCGTCACGGGCGTGCGCTACCTCTATCACGACCCCTGCCACTCGCCGATGAAGTCTTACGAGCCGCTCAAGGTCGTGAACCAGCTGATCAACGCCGAGGCCAACGGCAAGGTCGAGAAGAACGACCGCTGCTGCGGCGAGTCCGGCACCTTCGCGGTGGCGCGGCCCGACATCAGCACGCAGGTCCGCTTCCGCAAGGCCGAGGAGATGCAGAAGGGCGCCGCCGCCAAGCGCGCCGACGGCTTCCAGGGCGAGGTCAAGGTGCTCACCTCCTGCCCGTCGTGCCTGCAGGGCCTCAAGCGCTACCAGGACGAGACCGAACTCGACGCCGACTACATCGTCGTCGAGATCGCCAAGCACGTGCTCGGCCAGACCTGGATGAAGGACTACGTCGAGCGCGCCAACGCCGGCGGCATCGAGCGGGTGCTGGTATAGCGGCCTAGCCGGGCGGCGGCAGCTCGATCCGCGCCGCTGTGGCACGGTCGGGCGGCGGGAAGCGCCGGTGGTTGCGCAGCCCGAAGCCGAGCTCGAGCATCAGCCGGTCGCCGGCGACCGGGCGCGTGGCCTTGTGGTAGCAGTAGGTGTCCTCGACGAAGCCGGTGCCGGCAGGCCCGTCGATCCGGGCCACGCGGGACGACCCATAGAACCGCTCGATGTTCGCATCACTGCGGGCCTGCAGGCCGAACTGCTGGGTCAGCGCCTTGCGGCGATGGCTGCCGCGCACGACGACGTGCTGGCCGTGCTCCGCGTCGACCGCGGTCAGGTGGAAGAACACGCGCACGCTGCGGTAGTCATCGCGGTCGTAGTGGTAGTGGCTGGTCGTCAATGCACGGTCGTAGAGATGCTCGGGCGTGCGCAGCGTCCACCACATGCGGCGGCCCAGGTACACGGGCGGCGCGCCGAAGTAGTTCGCGATCACCGCGCGCAGGTGGCGGTCGCGCGCGATGCGCCCGATCACCTCGTCGACGTCGTCGGTGAACAGGTAGGTGGCAAGCGAAAAGGCACGCCCGGTCGCCGCCTCGGCGCGCCGGCGATCGGCGTAGGCAAAGCCGCTGCGCGGCTCGGAATTTCCGTAGCAGGTGCCCAGCAGCGCGAAGGTGACGAGCTGATCCACCACGTCGGGCGGCAGCACGAGGCCCTCGCAGAACCCGTCCCGGCGCAGACGCGCAGCGCCGGCGCGCACGTCGAAGGGCTCGAGCACACGGGTCGCCTGCGCGCTGACGAACTCCGTCTGCCAACGGTACCCTCGCGCCCGCGCGCGTAACTGCGCCGCGCGCACCACCGTCTCGCGCAGCAGGCGCGAGCGGCTGACGAGGTTCATGACCTTCCAGCTGCGGGGCGCTGCGACCGGCGGGCGGGCCGGCACCGGCGCCTCCGCGACCCGCAATACCGCCGCGCCTTGCGGAGCGGCAACCCCTGCCGGTGGCCAGGCCGCAGGCGCAAGGCGGTCCTGCGCAGGATCCTCGGGTCGCAGTACGGCGTTGCGCCGGGTGGTAGCGGGCATAGGCGCGAAAGCTAAGCCCGCGCGCCGGAAATTCCTCTCGACTGCCGCACATTACCGTGCGGTCGCGCAACGACCTGCCGGCGGTGCACCGTGCACGGCGCGCTGCCGTGCACGGCGTTCAGCCGAGCTTTGCGCGCACCTTGGTCTTGAGCGCCTCGATCTCGCCCCGGCGGCCGCGATCGGCAAGCTCGCGGTTGGGCCGCGGCGCCGCGGCGAGCGCCTTCTCCAGGTGGACGAGCGCCTCGGCATGGCGCCCCTCCTCGTGGAGGAATTCGCCGTAGAAGTAGTTCGGATCGATGCCTGCAGGATTGATCTTCAGCGCGGCTTCCAGCATCTGCTTCGCCTTCTTGTGGTCGCCGAAGCCGAGCGGGAATCCCGGAACCTTGTAATAGAGCGTGCCGAGGCTCGTGTACGCCGACCCCTCGAGGGCGTTCGCGTCGATCTTCAGCGCGGCCTCGAGCGCCGAGCGGGCACGCTTGGCCAGGCCGAGCGCACCCAGTCCCCCGTCGACCCCCGCCTTGCTCGACAGCACGATGCCCTGCCAGATCAGGGGCTCGGCGCGGCCAGGGTAGGCCTTCACGAACGACTCGGCGCGCTGCTCGAGCGCCTCGAAGGCCTTTTCCTTGGCGTCTCCGGCTGCCGAGTAGTTGGCCCTCGCCCACTCCTGCTGGATCGACAGCAGCTGCACGTCGAGCCCGGCGGGGGCGGGGCTGGCAGGCGCCGCCTCCACGGCAGGAGCGCAGCTGAACGCGGCGGCCAGCAGCATCGCGAACCGCGTTGCGCGGGTGAAGGCACGGGTATGCGTGAACATGATGAGCGTCCTCGTGATCGGTCAGTCAGGCCATGGCAGGCGTCAGCGACGCGGTGCGGCGTAGCGGCGGATGATCGGCAGCTGCTTGCGCAGCGCGCCGTCGACGAGCCCGGGCAGCAGCGCGTTGAGCCGTGCGAAGAACTTCTCGGGCCAGCCGACGACCTTGAAGGCCGTGCCCTGCTCCAGCACCGAGCACAGCGCCTCGCCGACGACCCGCGGGTCGTCCATCGCGACGCCGAGCTCGGCGTTCATCGCCTCGACGGCCGGTGAATTGATCGGCGTTCGGGTGGCGCGCGGCGCCAGGCAGTGCACGCGCAC
>JBIIDW010000031.1:0-9978 GCA_044238215.1 Steroidobacteraceae bacterium | reverse complement strand
CCATCGCGTCGACGGCCTTGTAGCCGGTCTGCACCGGCTGCGCGACCGACTTGCGGTAGATGACGCCCGGCGCCACGCGCTCGATCGGCGACGTGCGGGTCGTCTTGAGCGGACCCTTGCCGTCGATGGGGTTGCCGAGGCCGTCGACCACGCGGCCGAGCAGCTCGGGGCCGACCGGCACCTCGAGGATGCGGCCGGTCGTCTTGACGGTGTCGCCTTCCTTCAGCGACTTGTAGTCGCCCAGCACGACGGCGCCGACCGAGTCCTGCTCGAGGTTCAGCGCGAGGCCGAACAGGTTGCCGGGGAACTCGATCATCTCGCCGTAGCGCACGTCGGCGAGGCCGTGGATGCGGCAGATGCCGTCCGTGACCGAGACGATGGTGCCGACGTTGCGGGCTTCTGCAGCGGACTGGAACCTGTCGATGCGCTGCTTGATCAGGTCGCTGATCTCGGATGCCTTGATGGACATTGGATGACCTCTGGTCCTTCGGGCCGGCTCAGGCGCCGGCCATGGTGTTGGCGAGTCGCTCGACGCGCCCGCGCAGCGAGCCGTCGACGACGAAATCCCCGGCGCGCACGACCGCCCCGCCGATCAGGGCGGGATCGACCTCGGCCTGCAGCCGCACGGTGCGACCGAGCCGCCTGGCGAGCGCGGCACGCAGCTTCTCACCCTGCTCGTCCGTCAGCGGCAGGGCGGAAGTCACGGTGACGTCGACCGTCTGCTCGACGTCGGCGCGCAGGGCGGCGAACTGCTCAGCGATCCCGGGGAGCAGCGCGAGGCGGCGGTTCTCGGCGAGCAGGCGCACGAAGTTGCGCGCCGCGTCGTCGCCGGCGGCACCGGCGACCTCGAGGACGAAGTCGACGAGCTCCGGCGCACGCACGTGCGGATTGCCCACCAGCGAGGCGACGCGCTCGTCGGCGAGCACGATGCTCGCCCGACCGAGGAAATCGCCCCACTTCGCCAGCTGGCCGGACGCGTGGGCGTGCTGGAACGCCGCGCGCGCGTAGGGCCTGGCAATCGTCGCCTGCTCAGCCACGGCCGATCTCTTCGGCGAGCTTGTCGATCAGCTGGGCGTGCGCCTTCGGATCGACCTCGCGTTCGAGCAGCCGCGACGCGCCGGTGACGACCAGGCCGCCGAACTCGCGGCGCAGCTGCTCGCGCGCGCGGCCGGTCTCGGTGGCCGCCTCCTCGCGGGCAGTCGTGACGATGCGCGCGCCCTCGGCCTGGGCGACCTGCTTGGCCGCCTCGATGGCTTCGTTCGAGCGGCGGGCAGCCTGGTCCTCGATCTGCTTCGCGCGGTCGCGCGCCTCGCGAATGATGTCGTTCGCGCGGCTCGTGGCCTCGGCCAGGTCCTTCTGTCCCTTCTCGGCGGCCGCGAGGCCGTCGGCGATTTTCTTCGCGCGCTCCGCCAGCGTCGCCGCCAGCGGCGGCGTCACGAACTTCGCTACGAACCAGAGCAGGATCAGGAAGACGATGATCTGGCCGATGAATGTGGCGTTGATCGTCATGAACTGCCTCTCCCTTCGGGGAGTCGTCGACGGTCAGTCGTGGCTCAACCCAGGGGGGCGAGCAGCGGGTTGGCGAACGCGAACAGCATCGCGAGGCCGACGCCGATCAGGAACGCCGCGTCGATCAGGCCGGCGAGCAGGAACATGCGGCCCTGCAGCATCGGGGTGAGTTCCGGCTGGCGGGCGGCGGACTCGAGGAACTTCGCACCCATGATGCCGATGCCGATGCAGGCACCGATGGCGCCGAGGCCGATGATGATGCCGATGCCGAGCGCGGTGAACGCCTGGACGGTTGCGATCGCTTCCATTTCAGAGACTCCTGGTCGATGTCAGAACGCGTGGGACGGAAGGGGAAAACGGGCTGCGTGGCCGGACTCAGTGGTGCTCCTCGGCCATCGAGATGTACACGATGGGGAGGACCATGAAGATGTAGGCCTGCAGCAGGATGATGAGGATGTGGAAGATCGCCCAGGCCGTGCCGAACACGACCTGGCCGAGGAACAGCGAGATGCCGCCGAGCGACACGGCGAAGCCCATGCCGAGCAGCGCGATCAGCATGAACAGCAGCTCGCCCGCATACATGTTGCCGAACAGCCGCATCGACAGCGAGACCGGCTTGGCGAGCAGCTCGACGACGTTCAGGGCGAAGTTGGGGATCCACAGCAGCGGGTTCGAGCCGAACGGCGCCGCGATCCACTCGTGCAGATAGCCGCCGATGCCCTTCGCGCGGATGGCGTAGCCGACGATCAGCACCAGCACGACGATCGCCATGGCGACGGTGCCGTTGAGGTCGGCGGTCGGCAGCACGCGCCAGTAGTGCGCGCCGAACAGCGCGGCGATGCTGCCCGGGAGGTCGAGGGGCAGCAGGTCCATCGCGTTCATCGCGACGACCCACGTGAACAGCGAGAGGCCGAGCGCGACGAGGAAGGCGCGGTTGCCGTGGTAGATGTCTGAAACCTGGCCGTCGACGAACTCGTAGACCATCTCGACGAAGTTGGCGACGCCGGAAGGCGTGCCCTTGCCGAGGCGGCGGACGCCGAGATGCAGGAACCAGGCGGTGAGGCCGGCGAGCAGCGCCGACATGAACAGCGTGTCGACGTGGATCGTCCAGAAGCCCTCACCGACCTTGAGGTGGGTCAGGTGGTGGACGATGTATTCGGTGGGCGATTCGCCTTGTCCGCTTTCGCTGGCCATCTGTTCCGAGTACCCGTTGTCGAGACGCCGTTCGTTTGCCTTCCCGTCCGCAGCCTCACGCCTGCGCGCGGGGCCGCGACCGCGGCGGCAGGCGCGGGCCCGACAGCACGGGCACGAGCCAGAACACCGCGAGCGTCGCGATGTAGCTCCCGATCAGCGCCGGCCAGGCCACCCAGGGCTGCCGCGCCACCGCGAAGAACATCGCGACCGTCAACACGACCTTCATGAACTGCCCCACGTACAGGCGCACGAGCGCCTGACCGGGACTGCCCGCGGCGCGCAGCGCCGCGAAGGTCATGTACAGGTTCGCGAGCGTGCCGATCGCTCCGCCCGCGAGGGCGGAGAGGGCGGCGCGCGACCCGAAGGCCACCGCGCAGCCCGCGGCGATCGCCACCGTTGCCACCGTCTGCCAGGCCAGGATCCGCAGGGCGACCCGGCGTATCGGCGGTTCGCGCTGGGCGGTCACTGGCGAAGCTTTCCCGCAGGCAACAAAAAAGCCACTTGTCGGAACCTGTACGAAACGGCAAGTGGCTTCGCTTTTACTTTATGCCACGGCTACTTAGCAGCCCCGGCGGCGAAGGCGCGCGATTATAGGGTCAAGCCCGTCGGGCGGCAACAAATCCGTGCTGCAGTGCAAAACAGGCGCCCGCGGGCGACCGCAGGCCGATGGCGGCTACTGGATGTGAGCCAGGATCCCGTCGAGCTCATCGAGCGAGTTGTAGGAGATCACGAGGCGCCCCTTGCCGCCGCGGGCGGCCTGCTCGATGGCCACGGTTGCGCCGAGCGTGTCGGCGAGGCGGGCTTCGAGGGCGGCGACGTTGGGGTCCCTGGCCGCCGTGGGCGCAGGCTTGGCAGCCTCAGGATTGGACAGCCGGCGGACCAATGCCTCGGTATCGCGGACTGAAAGGCCTTTTTTCGCGACCAGTTGGCCGACTTCGATCTGCTGCCGACGCTGCGGCAGGCCGAGCAGCGCGCGCGCGTGCCCCATCTCGATGCGGCGGGTCTCAACCAGTTCGGCCAGTTCCGGCGGCAGATCCAGCAGCCGCAGCAGGTTGGTGACGGCGGTGCGCGAGCGGCCGACGGCGTCCGCGGCCTGCTGCTGGGTGACGCCGAACTCGCGGATCAGCCGGTCGAGCGCCCGCGCCTCTTCCATGGCGTTGAGGTTCTCGCGCTGGATGTTCTCGATCAGCGCCATGGCGATGACCGCCTCGTCGGGCACACGCCGCCGGATCACGGCCGGGATGTCCTTCAGGCCCGCGATCTGCGCGGCGCGCCAGCGGCGCTCGCCGGCGATGATCTCGTAGCGCTCCGACGCGCTGGCGGGCGCGGCGCCCGGCACGACGATCGGCCGCACGACGATCGGCTGGATCACGCCCTGGGCGCGGATCGACGCGGCCAGTTCCTCGAGCGCTTCCTCGCGCATGTCGACGCGGGGCTGGTAACGGCCGCGCTGCAGGCGATCGACCGGCAGCAGCGCGAGTTCCTCGCCGGCCTCACCCGCGCCCGGCGCAGCGTCCGCCGCGGGTGACGCCGCTGCGGTGGTCGCCGCGGCGGGGCTCGCCGCCGTAGCGGGCGCCGGCACGGCACCGGCCGCCACGCGATTCGAGGCGATCTGGCCGAGCAGCGCGTCGAGGCCGCGACCGAGGCTGGGCTTCTTCTGGCTCATCGCGAAATGATAACGGACTGCGCGGCCGCGGACCGCACGGCCGCGGGGCGCGCCGGCGCGGCCTCGGCGACGCGGTTGTCGGGCACGCCGAGGAAGATCTCGCGGAACGCGACCCACGTCAGCGCGCCGAAGAAGCAGTACAGCAGGGCCACCAGCGGCGGGAACAGCAGCACGCAGAGCACGGGCAGCGTCACGAACATCAGGCCGACCGCGAGCATCGGCCCGAGGTTGCGCACCTGCGCGGCGGCGCTGAGCCGGTAGGCGTCGCGGAACGACAGGCCGAGCAGCGTCGCGCAGGGGAACTGGAAGAACGACGTCAGGCCCGGGATGTTCAGGCCGAAATAGGCGAGGCCGAGGGCGTACGCGGCATAGACGAACACCTGACGCGCCGCCTCCAGCCAGTTGCCCGACAGCACGTCCACCGCATTGCGGTCCGTGTACAGCACGGACCACCAGGGCACGCCCGGCCGCGCCAGCAGCAGCATCCAGATCAGCGCACCGGCCACCGCGATCACGCCGGCGAACGCGAGGATGCCGAACGCGTGCGAGCGCAGCATGCGCAGCACTTCGCCGAGCCCCGTGCGCTGCGGCCGGTCGAGCTGCGCGGCGATCAGCACGCTGGCGAAGAACGCCGCCAGCGCGAGCACGCCGTCGAGTATCGGCAGCCGGTGGCCGGCGAAGATGGACAGGCAGGACACCATCAGCAGGCCGAGCCAGAAGCCGAACCCGCGCGCGATCAGCGCCACGGCCTGACGGCTCCAGCGCAGCGGCGCGCCGGCCGCCGCCTGCCGCGGCTCGAGGATCATGCGCCGGGGGCGTCGTCGGCCGGGTCGCCGGGAGCGTCGCGCGCGCCGGCGGCAGCCTCCTCCTCGCGGCGGATCATCTCGCCGGCGAGCGCCAGGTAGGCGAGCGCACCGCGGGAGTCCTTGTCGTGCAGCAGCGCGGGCTTGCCGAAGGACGGCGCCTCGGCGAGCCGCACGTTGCGCGGGATGATGGTGCGGAAGACCTTGTCGCCGAAGTGCATGATCAGCTGCGCGCTGACCTCGTTGGCGAGGTTGTTGCGGGGGTCGAACATGGTGCGCAGCACGCCCTCGATCGCGAGACCGGGGTTGGCGGCGTCGCGGATCTGGCCGATCGTGCCGACCAGCGCCGAGAGACCCTCGAGCGCGTAGTACTCGCACTGCATGGGCACCAGCACGCTGTCGGCCGCGACCAGCGCGTTGACGGTCAGCATGTTCAGCGACGGCGGGCAGTCGATCAGGATGACGTCGTACTGGTCGCGCACCGGCCGCAGTGCCTCGCGCAGCCGCTGCTCGCGGCCGATCGGCATCGACAGCAGCTGCACCTCGGCGGCGGTCAGGTCCTGGTTCGACGGCAGCAGCGACAGCCCCGGGATCTCCAGCGGCCGGATCGCCTCGGCGGCCGTGCAGGCGCCGACCAGCACGTCGCCCGCACCGCGCTCGATCGAGGACTTCTCGACGCCGCAGCCCATCGTGGCGTTGCCCTGGGGGTCGAGGTCGATCAGCAGCACGCGCCGCCGCGTCGCCGCCAGCGAGGCGGCGAGGTTCACGGCGGTGGTGGTCTTGCCCACCCCGCCCTTCTGGTTGGCGACCGCGATGACGCGCTTCATGCGCCGAGTCTAGCCCAAGGCCCCGGCGTGCGGCGGGCGCAGCACGACGACGCGCCGTTCCGCACCGAGCCCGGGGACCTCGACCGCGACGTCGCGCTCGACGCGCCAGCCGGCCGGTAAACCGGCCTGCTCGTCGGCCGCGCGCGGACCCTTCATCGCGACCACGCGCGTGTCCGCGCCGCACAGCGGCGCGACGCGCTCCACCAGCAGCCCGAGCGGCGCAAACGCGCGCGCGATCACCGTGTCGAACGGCGCGGCGGGCCGCCAGGCCTCGGCGCGGGCGTGCACGGGCTCGACGTTGGCCAGCCCCAGCGCGCGGCAGGCGTGCGCGACGAAGCGGATCTTCTTGCCGTTGGAGTCGAGCAGCGTGTAGCGGCGGGCCGGGTCGGCCACCGCCAGCGGCAGGCCCGGGAACCCCGCGCCCGTGCCCACGTCGATCACCCGCGCGCCGTGCAGGAAGGGGAAGGCGGACAGGCTGTCGAGCAGGTGGTGGGTCAGCATCTCCCGGCGGTCGGTGATCGCCGTCAGGTTGAAGCTGCGGTTCCAGCGCTCGAGTTCGTCGAGCAGCCGCAGCAGGCGGCCGGCGGCGTCCGCGTCGAGCGGCACGCCGAGGCGGGCGGCGCCGTCGATGAGTTCCCGCAGCACGCTCGCGATCCGCGCCGCGGACCGCTCAGCCGATCCGCACCAGGGTGCGGCCGGAGACCGTGCCCTCGATGAAGGCGCCGAACGCGCCGGGCAGTTCTTCGAACGGCAGGATGCGGCTGGCGATGCGGTCGAGGTGGCGCGGCCTGAGGTCGGTGGCGATGCGGTTCCAGACGACCAGGCGCGTGTCGCGCAGCTGGGCCGCTGAGTTGATGCCGATCAGGTTGATGCCGCGCAGGATGAAGGGCATGACCGTGGTGTGCAGCTCGGCGCCGCCCGCGAGCCCGATGCTGGCGATGTTGCCCCAGGTGTCGACGGTGCGGGTCAGCCAGGCGAGCGTGGCGCCGCCGACGTTGTCGATCGCACCGCCCCAGCGCGCCGCCTCGAGCGGCCGACGGCCGTGATCGATGTCGCCGCGCAGCAGCACTTTCGACGCGCCGAGCGACTGCAGCCAGGGCGCCGACTCGGCCTTGCCGGTGACCGCGACGACCTCGTAGCCGCGGCCCGCGAGCATGTCGATCGCGAGGCTGCCGACGCCGCCGGTGGCACCGGTGACGACGACCGGACCCTTGTCGGGCCGCTGGCCGTTGTGCTCCATCTTGTGGATCGCGAGCGCGGCCGTGAAGCCGGCGGTGCCGAGCGCCATCGCGCTGCAGGAGTCGAAGCCCGCCGGCATCGGGATGACCCACTCGCCCTTCACGCGGGCGAACTCGGCATAGCCGCCGTCGTGGGTCTCCGACAGCCCGCAGCCGGTGACGAGCACCTCGTCGCCCGGCGCGTGACGCAGGTCGGAGGAGGACTCCACGACGCCGGCGAGGTCGATGCCGCCGACCAGCGGGTAGCGCCGCAGGATGCGGCCGGCCCCGGTGGCGGCGAGCGCGTCCTTGTAATTGATGCCCGAGTAGCGCACCCGGATCACCACCTCGCCGGGGCTGAGGTCGTCGAGGGTGACCTGCTCGAGCCGCGCGACGATCCTGCCGTCGATCTCGTGGATGCGGAACGCGCGGAAGGGCGGGTGGTGCGTGCTCATGGCGTGTCCTCCAGCGTTGCCCGCCCGGGGCGCATCAGGATCCGCGGCGGCCGAGCCAGGCCAGCAGGCCGTCGACGTTCAGGTCGAGGTCGAGTACGAGGTGGGCGTCGACCAGCGCCTCGGGCCGCGCGCAACCGTGGCGCGCGACCTCCTCGATCCACAGTTCGCGCAGCTGCGCGCGCAGCACCGGCCGGGCGTCGGCGGCCGCCGATCCGGCCTGCGCGAGCGCGAAGGCCTCGATGCGGTCGATCTGCCGCAGCAGGTCGGCGCCGAGACGGTCGCAGTCGATCACGCGGCTGTAGTGCGTGAGGTAGGCCGCGCGCGGCCGGAATCCGAGCAGCCGGCGGATGGAATCGCGCAGCTGCCCGGGGTCGAACTGGGTCGGGGTGGTGGTCGGCACGATGAACGCGCGGCCGTCGACGTCGAACTCCCGGTAGGAGAGCCCGAAGGTGTCGCCCGTGAACATGCTCGCGGTGTCGAGGTCGACGACGGCCTGGTGATGCAGCGCGTGGCCGGGCGTGTGGACGATTTCGAGCGGCCGGCCGGCGAGGTCGAACCGCTGCCCCGGCGCGGTGGCCACGACCCGGGCCGCGTCGATCGGCACGATCTCGCCGTACAGGCTGTCGTAGGCCTCGCGGCCGTACACCGCGATCGAGGCGTCGACGAGCTTCGCGGGGTCGACCATGTGTGGCGCGCCGCGCGGGTGCAGCACGGCGCGCGCCCGCGGCAGCGCGCGCATCAGCTGCCCGGCGCCGCCGGCGTGGTCGAGGTGCACGTGGGTCAGGAAGACGTAGTCGACGGCGTCTGGCGCGACGCCGAGCAGTTCGAGGGACGCCAGCAGCCGCGGCACCGAGTGCGAAGTGCCGGTGTCGACGAACGCGGCGCGGCCGCCGTGCACGATCAGGTGCGAGGCGTCGAGCAGCGGCCGCACGTAGTGCGTGTCGATCGCGTAGACCCCGTCCGGGTGACGGATGATGTCGGACTCGACCGCGGCGACGGTGCTCACGTTCAGCGCCCCTGCAGCACGTCCTTCCACTTTTCCTCGAAGGCCCAGACCTGCTCGAAGCCCACCATGCGGCAGAAGTCGTCGAAGCCGAACAGCGGCACGTCGGGCGACAGGCTGGTGCCCTCGGCCTTGAGATGGCGCATCGCCTTCTCGATCGCCGCGCTCGCGGCCAGCGCGGCCATGGCCGGCCAGATCGCCATGGTGTAGCCGAGCGAGCGCAGTTCGCTCACCGGCCGGATCGGCGTCTTCCCGCCGTCGGACATGTTGGCGATCATCGGCGCGCGGATCGCGGCGCAGGCGCGGCGCATCTCGTCCTCGGAGTGCAGCGACTCGACGAACACCACGTCGGCGCCCGCCGCCGCGTAGGCCTGGCCACGACGCACGGCTTCGTCGAAGCCGAGCCCGCCGCGCGCGTCGGTGCGCGCGATGACGAGGAAGTCCGGGCTGCGGCGCGCCGCCACGGCGACGCGGATCTTGGCGACCATGTCCTCAGCCGGGATCACGCGCCGGTACGGCGTGTGCCCGCATTTCTTCGGGAACTCCTGGTCCTCGATCTGGATCGCGCTGACGCCGGCGCGCTCGTAGCCCTTGACCGTGTGGTCGACGTTCAGCAGGCCGCCGAAGCCCGTGTCGGCGTCGGCGATGACGGGCGCCGAGGACTTCTCGACGACCTTGGCGACCCGGGCGAGCATGTCGGTGTAGGTGGCGAGGCCGGCGTCCGGGATGCCGAGGTAGGAGGCGGTGAGCCAGTAGCCCGATGCATAGACGGCGTCGAAGCCGACGCGCTCGGCGAGCATCGCCGAGATCATGTCGAAGACGCCGGGGGCGACGATGAACTCGCCGGCCTGCAGTTTCTGCCTGAGACGGGGGTCTGCCATGGTCGGATCCGGCGGCGTGTTGGAGCGGGGAAGGAGGTCGGGCACCATAGCAGACATGATCCGCCGATTCACCGCGGGGGCCGTGCTCGCCCCCATGCTGCTGACCCTCGTTCCCACGCTGGCCGGCGCGCTCGCGTCGACCGCGGCGCGCGCCGCGGAGCCGGTCGCCGCCGCCGCGGCGCCGCCGCGGCGCGAGGAACGCGGCAACCTCGTGCTCGACGGCGTGCCGCCGCATTCGCCGGCGATGGCCGAGGCGGTCGACCGCTGGATGTCGGGGCGGGGTGCGGGCTTCCGCGACTTCCTGCCCGACGGCTCGATCCTCGTCGGCACGCGCTTCGGCGAGGCGGAACAGCTGCACCGCGTGGCGAGGCCGCTCGGCGCGCGGGAGCAGCTGACGTTCTCGGCGGAGCCGGTCGGCGGCGC
>JBIIDW010000497.1:0-2769 GCA_044238215.1 Steroidobacteraceae bacterium | reverse complement strand
GTGGAAGCCGTCGCGGTTCTGCATGAAGACGTCGACGCTCCAGCCAGCGGGGAAGCACCAGGCGACCCTCAGGCACTCGCGCGCGGCGACGCCCTCGGTCGCGCACTTCTCGCGCGCGCAGGCGAAAGCCCGGTCGGGGCTTCCGGCCACGCAGGTGGCGGCGGCCCGTTCCGGGGCCTCGACGTAGGCGATGCCGACGGGGCCGGAGGCGGAAGCCACGGCGGCGAGTCCGCCCAGGGCCAGCAGCAGTGCAGCGCGCGCGAGCAGGCGTGTCATGACGTTAATATCGCACGGACCTCGCCATTCGTGGAGCATGCCGTGCAGCGCCTCTTCCCGCACCTCGTCGCGACGCTCGTCCTCGCCCTGGCGGTGGTCGCCACGGCTGCGCCGGCCAGCGGCCAGGCGTCGCGGGCCGAACCCCCGCGCAGCGACCCGTCTCCCGGCACCTACCAGACCGAGGGAGGGTGGGGCGTGCTGCGCGTGACCCGCGAGGGTCCTGCGACGCTGCGTTTCCGCCTGCGTACCGAGGGCGCGAACGGCCACTCCTGCGGTCTCGAGGGTGCCATCCAGGGCGGCATCGCCAGCCTGAGCCCGGAGGGTGCCGGGGAGGTTTGCCGCGTGTTCTTCGGCCGCGACGGCGAGGCGGTGGTGGTGTCGACGAACGGCGTCGGTGCCTGCCGGTACTACTGCGGCGCTCGGGCTTCGTTCGAGGGGCGCTACCTGCCCTCGCGGGCCGGCTGCAGCGAGCCGGAGCGGAAAGTGGCGCGGCGCGAGTTCAAGGCCCGCTATGACGCCGGCGAGTACGCCGCCGCGCTCGCGCGGCTGCAGCCGGTGCTGGAGCGCTGCGCCGGCTCGACGCCGTGGCTGGAGGCCGGCTGGATCCGCAATGACGTGGCGATCACCCAGTTCAGGCTCGGCGCCCCGGCCGACTGCCTGCGGACCCTGGCGCCCCTGCGCGCCGACGCCGCGCGCAGCGAGGCCGAGATCCGCGAGGCGTTTCCGCCTTCGGACGCCGACCGCTACCTGGGGATCCTGCGCGCCACGCGCAGCAACGCGGCGCGCTGCGAGGCCGCCGCTGCCCGCTAGCGGCGGCGCGGTGTTCGCCGCGATCCCGCCTCAGGCGGGCGCGCGGCCGACGTCGATCAGCGGTCGGCCACGCCACTGCATCCAGGCGCGGCACAGGAAGTAGCCGGCGCCGGCCACCAGCACCGTCTGCGGACGCTCCACCCACTCGCCCGTGCCGGGCACGCCGGCGGCGGCGACCACCTCCGGAGTCACTCCCAGCGGCGGCCAGGGCAGCAGCAGTCCGGCGAACACCCACGGGATGTACAGCACCTGCGAGTTGACCCAGTCGTTCATCAGTTGCCGGCCCCCGACTGCGGCCTGCTCCGGGGCGGCGCTCCGGTGCCGCCAGGCGATGCCGATCCGCCCGGCCAGCAGCAGTGCGAAGGCGGGCAGCGGCCACCAGTCGTCCATCGAGGCGGCGAAGCCGGCCGCGAGCAGCAGGTAGAGGCAGGCCAGCACGAGCAGCGCACGAACGCGGCCCCGCGGGTTCGAGGAGGCGTTGAAGGCCGCAGCCATGAAGCCGGCGGAGTGGATGACCAGGAACTCGAGCATGAAGGTCGTGACCGCGACCTGCAGCATGCCGGCGCCGAGCAGCGTCGGGGCGATCCACGTGACCAGCATGGCGGCGCCGAAAGCGCCGTCGAGCAGCGCTTCCAGCCGCCTCCCGGTCACCGCGTCAGGGGCTTGTAGCGGATCCGGTGGGGCTGCGAGGCGTCTTCGCCCTTGCGTTTGCGGAAGTCCTCGACGTACTCCTGGTAATTGCCCTCGAACCACACCACCTCCGAGTTGCCCTCGAAGGCGAGGATGTGGGTGGCGATTCGGTCGAGGAACCAGCGATCGTGCGAGATCACGACCGCGCAGCCCGGGAATGCGAGCAGGCCCTCCTCGAGCGCGCGCAGCGTCTCCACGTCGAGGTCGTTGGTCGGCTCGTCGAGCAGCAGCACGTTACCGCCGCTCTTCAGCACCTTGGCGAGGTGCACGCGGTTGCGCTCGCCGCCGGACAGTTCGCCGATCAGCTGCTGCTGCTGCGTTCCCTTGAAGTTGAAGCGCCCGACGTAGCCGCGCGAGGAGGTCTCGTAGGTGCCGACCTTGATCGTGTCGAGGCCGTTGGAGATCTCCTGCCAGACGCTGTTCCTGTCGTTGAGTGCCTGCCGGCTCTGGTCGACATAGGCGAGCTTCACGCTGGCGCCGACGCGGATTTCGCCCGCGTCTGGCTTCTCGACTCCGGTGAGCATGCGGAACAGCGTGGTCTTGCCCGCGCCGTTCGGGCCAATGATGCCGACGATGCCGCCCTTCGGCAGGCTGAAGTTGAGGTTGTCGATCAGCAGCCGGTCGCCGAACGCCTTGCGCAGGCCCTTGGCCTCGATGACGAGGTCGCCCAGCCGCTCACCGGGCGGGATGTAGATCTCGTTGGTCTCGTTGCGCTCCTGGAACTCGCGCGAGGCCAGTTCCTCGTAGCGCTGCATGCGCGCCTTGCTCTTGGCCTGGCGCGCCTTGGGGTTCTGCCGGACCCACTCGAGTTCGCGTTCCAGGGTCTTGCGCAGCGCGTCGCGCTCGCGCTCCTCCTGGGCGAGCCGCTTTTCCTTCTGCTCGAGCCAGCTCGAGTAGTTGCCGTGGTAGGGGATACCGTGCCCGCGGTCGAGCTCGAGGATCCACTCGGCGACGTTGTCGAGGAAGTAGCGGTCGTGCGTGACCGCGATGACG
>JBIIDW010000498.1:0-2769 GCA_044238215.1 Steroidobacteraceae bacterium | reverse complement strand
GCCGGAGCCCTACAAGGGCAAGGGCGTCCGCTACGCCGGCGAGAAGATCGTCCTCAAGGAAGGCAAGAAGAAGTAGTCGCGACCGCGGCAAGAGGTTCCACAGATGCACATCACCAAGAAAGACCGCCGCCTGCGTCGCGCCGTCCGGGGCCGCTCGAAGATCCGCGAGCTCGGTGCCGCGCGTCTGACCGTTCACCGCACCCCGCGCCACATCTACGCGCAGGTGTTCGACGCCTCGGGGTCGAAGGTGCTGGCGACCGCGTCCACGGTGCAGGACTCCGTAGCCGAGGGCCTGTCGGGCACCGGCAACGTCGAGGCCGCCCGGGCCGTGGGCCGCGCCATTGCCGAGCGTGCGAAGGCCGCCGGGATCACCAGGGTCGCCTTCGACCGCGCCGGGTTCGTGTACCACGGCCGCGTCAAGGCGCTTGCCGAAGCCGCCCGCGAAGCGGGCCTCGAGTTCTGATCAAGGAATCCATCGCTATGGCACGAGTCGAAAAGTCCCAGGCCCAGGACGAGTACCTCGAGAAGCTCGTCGCGGTCAACCGCACCGCGAAGGTCGTCAAGGGTGGCCGCCAGTTCGGTTTTACCGCGCTCACGGTCGTCGGCGACGGAGCGGGTCGAGTCGGCTTCGGCTTCGGCAAGGCCCGGGAAGTCCCCGTGGCCATCTCGAAGGCCATGGCCGCCGCCCGCAAGAACATGGTGAACGTCGCGCTCCGCAACGAGACGCTGCACTACGCCGTGAAGGGCGACCACGGCGCCACCCGCGTGTTCATGCAGCCTGCGTCGGACGGTACCGGCGTCATCGCGGGCGGTGGCATGCGCGCAGTGCTCGAGTGCGCGGGCGTGCGCAACGTGCTGGCGAAGTCCTACGGCTCGCGAAACCCGATCAACGTGGTGCGCGCGACGGTCAAGGCGCTCGCGTCGGTGCGTTCGCCGGACGAGATCGCGGCGAAGCGCGGCAAGTCCCTGTCGGAAATCCTGGGTTGATGACCATGGCTGCCAAGCAGATCAAAGTCACGCTGAAGAAGAGCATCCACGGGCAGATCGCGAACATCGCGCAGTCCGTGCGCGGCCTCGGGTTGCGTCGCCGCCACCAGACGGTGGCCGTGGCCGACACCCCGGAGAACCGCGGGCTGATCCGCACTGCCCGGCACCTGCTCGAAGTCGCCGAAGGCTGAGCGCGGCGGAACGTCACGGAGTACCTGACATGTACCTGAATACTCTCAAGCCCGGTGCGGGCTCCAAGCGCCCCCGTCTGCGGGTGGGCCGCGGTGCGTCGGCAGGCCAGGGCAAGACCTGTGGCCGCGGCGTCAAGGGCCAGCGCGCCCGCAAGGGCGGCTACCACAAGGTCGGCTTCGAGGGCGGCCAGATGCCTCTGCAGCGTCGCCTGCCGAAGGTGGGTTTCCGCTCGGCCATCAAGGCCACGCGTGCCGAGGTGCGCCTCGACGAACTCGCGAAGGTCAAGGCCGACGTGATCGATCTCGCCGCGCTCAAGGCGGCGAACGTCGTCCCGGCGCACGCCGAGGTTGCCAAGGTCGTGCTGTCGGGCGCGATCGCGCGTGCCGTCACCCTGAAGGGCATCGGCGCCACCAAGGGTGCCCGCGCGGCGATCGAGGCGGCCGGCGGCCGCGTCGAGGCCTGAGCGGAACGCACCGAGGAATCCCAGCGTGGCCAGCGGCATCGGCAATCCGGCAGCAACCCTCGCGGACGCGACGCGTTTCGCGGAGGTGCGCTCGCGCCTGCTGTTCCTGTTCGGCGCGCTGATCGTCTACCGCATCGGCACCTTCATCCCGGTGCCGGGTATCAACCCCGACCAGGTCGCACGCTTCTTCCAGGACACCGAGAGCACCATCCTCGGGATGGTCAACATGTTCTCCGGTGGCGCGCTGGAGCGGCTGTCGATCTTCGCCATGGGCGTCATGCCCTACATCTCGGCGTCGATCATCGTGCAGATGCTGTCGATGGTTTACCCGCCCTGGGAGGAGTACCGCAAGGAGGGCGAGTCGGGCAAGCGCAAGCTCACCCAGATCACCCGCTACGGTACGCTCGCACTCGGCATCTTCCAGTCTCTGGGCGCCGCGGTCGCGCTGCAGAACGGCGGAATGGTCAACCAGCCGGGCTGGCAGTTCCTGTTCACGGCCACCGTCACGATGACGACGGGCACCATGTTTCTCATGTGGCTCGGCGAGCAGGTCACCGAGCGCGGCATCGGCAACGGCATCTCGATGATCATCCTCGCCGGTATCATCGCGGGCCTGCCCAGCGCCATCGGGCGCACCATCGAATCGGTGAACACCGGCGAGATGTCCGGGCCGTTCGCGCTGCTGCTGATCATCCTGGTGCTGGGCATCACCGCGTTCTGCGTCTACGTCGAGCGGGCGCAGCGGCGCATCACGGTCAACTACGCCAAGCGGCAGGTGGGCCGGCGGGTGATGGCCGGGCAGACCAGCCACCTGCCGTTCAAGCTCAACATGGCCGGCGTCATCCCGCCGATCTTCGCCTCGAGCCTTCTGCTGTTCCCGGCGACCATCGCCCAGTTCTTCGGCACCGGAGAAGGTCGGCTTGCCGAGTTCCTGCAGAACATGGCCGCCGCGCTGGCTTACGGGCAGCCGCTGCACCTCGTGCTGTACGCGTTGCTGATCCTGTTCTTCTGCTTCTTCTACACGGCGCTGGTGTTCAACTCCCGGGACACTGCCGACAACCTCAAGAAGTCGGGGGCCTTCATCCCCGGCATCCGCCCGGGCCAGCAGACCGGCGAATACATCGACA
>JBIIDW010000030.1:0-10036 GCA_044238215.1 Steroidobacteraceae bacterium | reverse complement strand
CCGGAGCTTGGCACCGAGTCGCTTCGCCAGCTGCGCCTCGTCGGCGGGCAGCGGCAGCAGCATCGCCACCTTGTCGAGCCGTTCCGGCAACGGTGCACCGGGCAGCGGTCCGGCGTGGCGCAGCTCAACGTGGCGGGCGGCGCGCCGGCGCCCCAGATCGGCGGCGGCACCCAGCAGCGCGCCCACCGCCTCGGGGCAGGTCGCCAGCAGGCCGCCATAGTTGAAGAACGGCAGCGAGGTCAGGAAGCGTCCGAACCAGGGGCTCGACTGCTCGACGAGCGGCAGCACGCCGCGGAGGAGGCCGTCAGGACCCCGCGCCGCGAGGAACGTGGTGTCGAGGCCGAACGCCGCGCGGCCGATCAGCACGCCGCGTGCGAGGTGATACGGACTGTGCCCGGGCTGGGCCTGCACGAAGGCGTCCCAGTCGCCAGGCGGCGCCGATCCGACCGAGATGTCCATGGCCACGCGCTCCGCGCCGGCAGGCCGCCCGGCAGGCCCGGCCTAGAGCCGGGCGAGGCTCCAGCGCTCGCTGCGCTCGCCCCGCTCCGCCAGCGAATAAACGACGCGCAGCGCCACGCTGCCCTCCGAGTAGCGGTTCGCCGCGATCCCACCGGAGCGGCTGCGCGAATCCACGCCGAGGAACAGCCGCAGCTTGCGGCCGACGCGCTGTTCGAGCTCGGCGGACAGCGTCGTGTAGTCCGCCTTGCCGGCCAGCCGGTTCTGCGCGTCCTCGCTCTCGTATCCCGCCGACAGCGTCAGGCTGAGCGTCGGACGCAGGCGGCGCGTCAGGCGCGCCTGGACGCTCGCCAGCGAACGGTCCAGCGACCGGTCCGACTCGTAGGATTCGTCGCGCCAGCCGGCCTCGAGGCTGATCGACGTCCGCGGCCGGTCGCGCACGACCCCGAAGGCGATCGCGCGCGACTCCAGCGCGCCGGCCGCCGACAGCGGCGAACCGAAGCCGCCGGCACCGGCACCGGCGTTGCCGCCGATTCCCTGCGCGAGCTGGGCGGACGACGCAAAGCGCTGCTCGGCGCGGGCGTACAGCGTCGACCCGGCAGTGCGCCGTTGCACGGACGCGCGCAGCAGCGGGCTGCCGCTCGAACGGCCGGCGCGCTCCTCGAGCGTCGCGTAGCCGGCGTCCGCGCTGATGCGCGTGCGCCGCCCGTCGGCCTCGTAGCGCACGAAGTACTCGCGCACGTCGAAGTCGCGCAGCACCGGCGCCTGGCTGAACTCGGTCCGCGAGGCCACCGCGTAGGCGCCGACCACCGAGCGCGAGGACAGCACGCGCTCAACGCCGACGCTCGCCAGCAGGCTGTCGGAGTCGAGGTCGGACTCCTCGTAGCTCGCCTTCGAATACAGGCCCTGAACACGCAGCAGCCCGGAACTGCCGAGCTGGACGTTGAAGCCCGGCCCGGTGGAGAAGAGGTTGACGTTCTCGAGGTTGTCCGGAGTGACGTTCGCCACCGGATCCAGCCGCGACTGCGTGAAGGTGTCGCGCAGCGTCCACTGGAACGGATCGGAGCGCGTGCCCCAGTCGGCGCCGAGGTCGACCACGCCGACCACCGAGTCGCGATAGCTGCCGTCGACGAAGTGCTCCCAGTCGAGATCCGCGCGCAGCCCGTAGTCGAGCATCCGGCCGTCGCGACGGATGTCGGCGGCGAAGCCCAGCGCGGTGCGCGTGTCGCTGACGCCTGCGCTCTCGGTACGGAACACGTTGTCGGTGTGCTGCGCGAGCGAGCGCAGCTCGAGCACGAACGGCGGCCGGACGACGGGTGCCGGCGCGTCCTCCTCCGGGGCGCCAGGCGCGACCTGGGACGGGCCCTGGGACTGCGCCAGGGCGACGGGCACGCCACCGCCCAGCGCGGGCAGCGCGAGAAGTGCGGCCGCGACGATCCAGCTACGCGGCGGGCTGGCCATGCTGTTCTCCGTAACCATAGTAGTAACCCTGGGAAGGCAGCGAGGTGCTCTGGTTGAGCACGAGCGAGATCTGGGTGCGCCCCTGCAGCTGCGAGATCGCATCCTTGACGACGTGCTGCTCCGTGATGCCGGCGCGGACCACCAGGATGATCTGCCCGGCGATCTCGGCGAGCGCGCGCGCCTCGGTGGTCAGCAGCACCGGCGGCGAGTCCATGACGACGATGCGGTTCGGCACGCGGGCCGCGAGATCGTCGACGATCCGCTCCATGCGTCCGCTGGACAGCAGCTCCGTCGCCTGGTCCGACAGCCGCCCGGCGGGGACCACCGACAGCGACGGGACTTCCGTGCGGATCACCACGTCCTCGAGTTCCAGGTACTCGTCGCTGAGCACGTCGATCAGGCCGCGCTCGGCCTTGACTCCGAGCATGTCGCTGAGCTGCCGCTTGGCGACGTCGGCGTCGATCAGCACCACCTGCAGGTCCTTCTCGCGCGCGATGCTGAGGGCGAGATTCAGCGACGTGAACGACTTGCCCTCGCCAGGCACCGCGCTCGCGATCATCACCACGTTGCCGTGGCGAACCGGCGCACCGCTGCGGCCCAGCGCCGTGGCGATGATCGGCCGCTTGATGCGGCGGAACTGGGCGCCGAGCTGCTGCTGCTGGTCGAAGGACAGCTGACCCGACGGACTGAGCGCGGAACGCTCGAGGCGGCGCGGGTTACGCACCGGCTGCAGCACGGGGAGATCCACCACACCGCCGGACGGCGACGCGGCGGCAGGTGGGACTGCCGCCACGGGCGCGGCAAGGGCCTGCGGCGCGGGTGCGGCCACGGGCGCCGGTACCGCTGCGGCCACGGGTGAAGGCACAACCGCGGACATCGGCGCCGGCGGCTTCGCGACGCCGGCTTCCGGCCGCGCGAGTTCGTCGAGCAGCTGCTCCAGCGGCACCGGCCGGGCGACGGCGAAGCCCTGTACGTGATCGACGCCGAGGTCGGCGAGCCGCTGGCGGACCGACTCGGTCTCGACGCTCTCCGCAACGGTCGTGATGGACAGCGTACGGGCAAGCTGCGCCACGGCGCGCACCATCGATTCCGCGCGCGCGTCGACGAGCACGTCGCGCACGAAGCTGCCGTCGATCTTCAGCTGGGTGACCGGCAGCGAGCTCAGGTAGGCGAGCGACGACAGGCCCGTGCCGAAGTCGTCCAGCGCGATGCCGCAGCCGAGCCGTCGCAGGCGCCGCATCAGCTGCTCGGCGCGGGCGACGTGCGCAACCGCATCCCCCTCGGCGAACTCGAAGCGCAGCGCGGCCGCCGGCACGCCGCTGGCCGCGATCGCCTGGCTGAGGAAGTCGGCGAAGCCGTCGTCGCACAGCGACTGGCCGGACACGTTGATGCTCACCGTGGCGCTGCGTCGCGCCAGCACGGCGGACGCGGGCGCCAGCCGGGCGAGCGCTTCCTCGACGACCCAGCGATCGAGCATCGGCAGCAGGCGGTAGCGGCGCAGCGTGGCGAGGAAGCGATCGGGCCCGACGGGTTCGCCCCGGCCGTCGATCATCCGCAGCAGCACCTCGAACTGCACGGGCCCCTCGGCCGCCGGCGCGGCGGCGCGCAGCGGCTGGGCCTCGAGCCGCAGCCGGCCCGCAGCCACGGCCTCGCGAAAGTCCTCGGCGCTCGTGATGTCGGTGACGCGCCGGATGATGTTCATGTCGGCGTAGCGGTCGACCTCGACGCGGTTGCGGCCGCGCTCCTTGCCGGCGCGGCAGGCGGCTTCGGCCAGCGCGAACGCCTGCGCCAACGGATCCGGGCCCTGCTCGAGCTGCGCCACGCCGACCGTGACGGTCACGCCGAGCCGCGCGCCGCCGTGGACGATCCCGAGCTGCTCGACGCCCCGGCGCAGCACCTCGGCCATGCCGCTGGCCTCGTCGTGCTTCATCGGCAACAGCAGCGCGAAGCGGTCGCCGCCGATGCGCGCCGCCAGGCCATCCGGCGGCAGGCGCCGGCGCAGGAACTCGCCGACGCGCGCGAGCACGTCGTCGCCCGCGGGCATGCCGTGCTGCTCGTTGATCCGGTGCAGCGCGTCGCAGTCGACGTGCAGCATCGACCAGCCGCGCGGCTCCGCGGGCTCGGCGATGGCGGCGCGGGCGCGCCGCTCCAGCACCGGCCGGGTCAGCAGTCCGGTCAGGCCGTCGTAGGTCGCCTCGATCGAGGCGGCGGCCTTGCGCGCCACGAGCTCGAGCATCGCGGCGTCGCGATCGGCGAACTCGCCGGACCCGAGGTCGCGGAACAGCGCGAGCAGGCCGATCACGCGGCCCGAGGAGTGCCGCACGGGGCTGCACAGGATACGGAAGGGGATCACCTCGCCGCGGCTGACGATGCGGTTGATCGCCAGCGGCTCGCGACGCGACTGCATCAGCTGCAGCAGCTGGTGGTGCAGGCGCGAGACGAGCGCGGCGTCGGGCGCGTCGCCGGCGGCGCCCGGCCGCATCATGGCGATGTTGCGGTCGGGCACGATCAGGGTGGCCAGCACGCTGCCGAAGTGCGCCGAGGCGTTCTGCAGCAGAACCTTCAGCTCGTCGGCCGAGGCCTCGCCGGCCTCCTGCAGGCTGCGGTCGGCGACTTCGAGCAGCATCGCGACGTCGCGGTCGCGCGCGGACAGCGAGTGGTGCAGGTTCAGCAGCGCGGCACGCGCGGCGAGCTCCCGCCGCAGGCACTCCATGGCCGGGTGCACCAGCGCGTCGGCACGTGCGAACGCCGTGTCCTCAGCGGCGGCGGCCTCGCGCACCGAGATGGCGACGGTCGCGAGGAACCTGCCCTGGTCGTCGCGCAGCCACCAGATGTAGGTCGGCGCCGCAGCGCCGGGGAGCTCCAGCAGCCGGCCGGCGATGGCCGTTCCCTCGCGCGCCTCCCCCTGCAGGGACTGCACCGCGGCGGACAGGTCCGGACCGGTCGTCGACCGGTTCGACCAGCGCAACCAGCCCTGGGAATCGAAGACGCGCACCGCGTCGGAATGCGGCATCAGCCACATCACCAGCTGGGCGTACGGCTCCAGCGCCTTCCAGGCGCTCTTCTCGGCGGCAAGTTCGATGCTCATGGCACCGCGAGGCTCGCGCCGGCGGCGGACACGCGCGTTGACGCAGTCGTTGCTTTGCGCAGCGTCTGCGCCGGCCTGTGACGCCGTTCACGCTTCGCGACGGCCGCGGCCGGGCCCTCAGGGACTGCGCGTGCGGAACCAGGGCAGGGGGTCGACGGGGCGGCCGCCGCGCCGGATCTCGAAGTAGAGCTCGGGGTCGGTGCGACCCCCCGTGTCGCCCACGGCGGCGATCGGGTCGCCCGCGGCCACGGTGTCGCCGACCTTGCGGTAGATCTGGTCGTTGTGGCCGTAGAGGCTGAGGTAACCGTTGCCGTGGTCGAGGATCACGAGCAGGCCGAGCCCCGCCAGCCAGTCGGCGTAGACGATGCGCCCGCGGTAGACGGCGCGCACGGGTGCGCCGCGGGCGGCCGCGACGAGGACCCCCTCCCAGCGCAAGCCTCCGGCACGGGTCTGTCCGAAGCGGGCGGCGATCCGCCCGGCGACGGGCCAGGCGAGCTGGCCGCGCATGCGGCCGAACGGGCTGCGGCTGTCGGACGGGAACTTCTGCAGAGCGCGGCGCAGCTCCCGCACCAGCTTCTCCAGCGCGGCCTGCTCGCGCCGCAGGCGCTCCAGGCTCGCGGCGCGCGAGCGGGCCTCGGCATTCAGGGCGGCGAGCACCTCGCCACGCGCGGCACGCGCCTGCTCGGCCCGCGCGACCTCCGCCCGCTGGCGCGTCTCGAGGTCGGCGAGTCGCGCCTGCTCGGCCTCGAGCTCGGCGTCGAGTTCCTCGATCCGGCTGACGTGTTCCTCGATGCGGGCGATCTGGCCGGCGCGCGCGCGCCCGAAGTAACCGTAGTAGGCGAACATCCGGCCCGCACGCGCCGGATCGCGCTGGTTCAGCAGCAGCTTCAGCGGCTCCTCGCGCCCGATCATGTAGGCGGCCCGCATCTGGGCCGCGAGGGCGCGGCGCTCGGCATCGAGATCCGCCTCGCGCCGCCGACGCTCGTCCGCCAGTTCGGCCCGGCGACGCGCGCGCTCGTCACGCTCGGCGCGCAGCCGGTCCCGCTCGGACCGCGCGGCGGCCACCGACTGCTCGGCGTCGCGCAGACGCCGGGCGAGCCGCTCGCGCTCGGCCGCATCCCGCCGCACCTGGCTGCGGACGCGATCGATCTCGGCGCGAATGTCGCGCAACTGCGCCTCGGCCTTGGACGAGCGGGACTCGGACTGGGGCAGCGCGGGCGGGAGCGCGAGGATCGCCGAGAACAGCAGCAGGGAACGCCACCAACGGGCAGACATCGTCAAATTGTAGCCGACCGCGCCCCCCCGGGAGCGCCCGCCCGCGGTGCTTGCCTATATAATCGGCGCCGGTTTGAGCGCCCGCAGCTCGCGGCGTCGAATCCCCGGGGACGCATGGAACGACTCATCGAATACGCAGGCAATCACCCGTGGCTGGTCGCCGCCGCGGTCCTCGCGGCCGTGCTCGTGGTGGTGTTCGAGATTCGCGCCCGCCAGGACAGCTTCGCCGCCATCTCGCCGCAGGACCTGATCCGCTTCATGAACCAGGGCGCGCTGGTGCTCGACCTGCGCCGCGCCGAGGACTACGAAGCCGGCCACATCGGCAATGCGCGGCAGATGGACTCCGCCGAGATCCTCAAGGCCGGAGAGACGCTGCGCAAGCACCGCGAGAAGAACGTCGTGGTCTACTGCGGCAGCGGCAGCGTCGGCGCCTCGGCCGCCCGCAGCCTGACGGGCCAGGGCTTCACCAAAGTCTTCAACCTGCGGGGCGGCATCGCCGCCTGGCGCGCCGAGAACCTGCCGCTCAGCCGCGCGAAGGAAAAGGCCAGGGCATGAGCGCCACGCCAGCCTGCTGCGCGGGCGCCCCGCGCGTCGTGATGTACTCGACCTCGTGGTGCCCGTACTGCGCGCGCGCCCGCGAACTGCTCGCACGCAAGGGCGTCGCCTTCGAGGAGATCGACGTCGAGGCCGCACCCGGCCTGCGCGAGCAGATGATCGCCCGCAGCGGCCGTCGCACGGTGCCGCAGATCTTCGTCGGCGACACCCACGTCGGCGGCTGCGACGACCTCCACGCCCTGGATGCCGCCGGCGGGCTCGACCCGCTGCTCGCGCGCGCAACCTAGTCCCGCTTTCCCACAGAGGCCCTCAACCATGACCGACTCCGATCCGGGCGCCGCCGGCGCCGCTCCCGCGCAGAACGACGCCGAGAACGCGCCGGAGTTCTCGCTTCAGCACGTGTACCTGAAGGACTGCTCCTTCGAGGCGCCCAAGGGCCCGCGCGTCGAGGGCGAGTGGAACCCGCAGATCTCGCTCGACCTGAACACCGCGGCCGAGACGATCTCGCCCGACCTGCGCGAGGTCGTGCTGACGATCAGCGCGTCCGCCAAGGTGGGCGAGACCACCGCCTTCCTGGTCGAGGTCAAGCAGGCTGGCGTGTTCGGCGTGCGCAACCTCAACGAGGCCGACTACCGGCGCGCCATCGCCGCCATCGCGCCGGGCGTGCTCTTCCCCTACGCTCGCTCGGTGGTGTCCCACCTGGTGTCCCTCGGCGGCTTCCCGCAGATGCTGCTGCCTCCCGTGAACTTCGACGCGCTGTACGCGCGCTCGCTGGCCGAGCAGCAGCAGAAGGCCCTGAACAGCTGACGCCGGTCGTGGGCACGCCGATCGCGGTGCTCGGCGGCGGCTCCTGGGGAACCGCCCTCGCCATCCAGTTCGCGCGCTCCGGCCATCCGACCCGCCTCTGGGCGCGCGATGCCCGGCAGCGCGCCGAGATGGCCGCCGGGCGCCGCAACGCGCGCTATCTTCCGGAGGCCGCCTTCCCGGCCTCGCTCGTGGTGGCCGACTCGCTGTCACAGGCGATCTCGGGCGTCCGCGACGTGCTGATCGTCGTGCCGAGCCACGCGTTCCGCGACGCGCTGTCGGAACTCGCCCCCTGTCTCGGCGCCGACGCGCGCGTGGCGTGGGCGACCAAGGGCTTCGAGCTCGCCTCCGGCCTGCTGCCCCACCAGGTCGCGCGCGAGGTCCTGGGTCCCGGCCGCGCCATCGCCGTGCTGTCGGGCCCGACCTTCGCCCGCGAGGTCGGCGCCGGCCTGCCCACCGCCATGACCGTCGCCTCGCCCGACCCCGAGTTCGCCGCCTCGCTCGCGCAGAACCTGTCCTCGAGCAACTTCCGCGCGTACACCTCGGCCGACATCGTCGGCGTGGAGGTCGGCGGCGCCGTCAAGAACGTGCTGGCCGTGGGTGCAGGGCTGTCCGACGGGCTCGGCTTCGGCGCCAACACCCGCATCGCGCTGATCACCCGCGGACTGGTGGAGATGACGCGGCTCGGCGTCGCGCTGGGTGCCACCCGCGAAACCTTCATGGGCCTCGCGGGCCTGGGTGACCTGGTGCTGACCTGCACCGACGACCAGAGCCGCAACCGCCGCTTCGGCCTGCTGCTGGCGGCCGGGCGCGAGCCCGGCGCGGCGCTGCGCGAGATCGGGCAGGCCGTCGAGGGCTACCTCGCGGCACGCGCCGTGCGCAGCGTCGCGTTGCGCGAGCAGGTCGAGATGCCCATCTGCGAAGGCATCTACCGCGCGCTCTATGAAGGACTGCCGCCGCGCGAAGTCGTCCGGGGCCTGATGTCGCGCCCGATCAAGGCCGAGTTCGACTGATCAGTCGCCGACGACGGCGAGGAACGCCGTACCGTAGCGCTCCACCTTCTGCGGCCCGAACCCAGGCACGTTCAGCAACTCCTCGAGGCGCCGCGGGCGCAGCCGCGCCAGCTCGCGCAGGCTGCGATCGTGCGCCACCACGTAAGCGGGAACGCCATGCTCCTGCGCCAGCGCGAGGCGGGTTGCGCGCAGCGCGTCGAACAGCGCCTGCGCCGAGGCGTCGAGCGCCACCTCGCCGTCAGCGGCACGACGACCGGCGCCGCGCGCGAACCGCTGCAGCCCATCCGCGTGCGGCGTCCGACGCCGCGACGGCGGCGGCAGCCAGCGCGCCGGCTGCTGCCCGCGCATCACCGCGATGCCGTCGCGCGTGAGCTTCACCACCGGGTGATCCTCGCCCGTGAAGCCGACCCATCCGGCCGTCACGCAGCGCGTCAGCGCGCGCTGTATCCACTCCTGCGGCCGGTCGGCAAGTCGACCGAAGGTGCTCACCCGGGTGAGCCCCAGCCGCTCGAGACGTTCCTCGGCCTCGCCGTGCAGCAGGCGCACGACCTGCTTGATGCCGTAACGGCTGTCGAGCCGCGCCACGCCCGACAGCAGGATGCGCGCGAGTTCCGTGCGGCGCGCCTCGACGGCGGCCGCATCGCCCGCCTCGACGTCGCTGTCCGCGCCCGCTTCCGGGTCCCCGGCGATCGAGAGGCATTCGTCGCAACGGCCGCAGCCCGCGAGCGTCTCGGCCTCGTCGCCGAAATAGCGGAGGATCGCGTCGTGCCGGCAGCTGCCACCCTCGGCCCAGCGGATCAGCTCGAGGAAGAGGTTCCACTTGTGCTCCACCACCTCGGCATCGGGCAGCGTGTCCTGCACCGGCCGTTCCAGCAGGCGCCGGCGCAGCGGCAGGTCCTGCTGCGACCAGCACATCAGCCCGATGGCGTCGGACCCGTCGCGCCCGGCGCGGCCGACCTCCTGGTAATAGGCCTCGACCGAGCCCGGCGGCCCGAGGTGGACCACGGCGCGCACGTCGGCGCGATCGATGCCCATGCCGAAGGCGTTGGTGGCGCAGATCACGTCGACGTCGCGCTGCATGAAGGCCGACTGCGCGCGCGTGCGCTCGATGGCCTCGAGGCCGGCATGGTAGACCGCGACCCGCCGGCCGGCCGCGGCGAGCCGCGCGCCCTCCTCGTCGGCCAGTCGGCGCGTAGGCGCATAGACGATGGCCGCGCCACGGGCCGGAGCGGCTGCCGCGGCGCGCGCCGCCGGCGCGCCGAGCGCCTCGGCCAAGGCGGCGTCCACCTGCGCCTGCCGCTCGCGCGACCCGGAGACCTCGGCGACGCGCAGCGCGAGGTTCGGACGCGCGAAGCCGCGCACGAGCTGCGGCGTGTCGGCCGGC
>JBIIDW010000496.1:0-2781 GCA_044238215.1 Steroidobacteraceae bacterium | reverse complement strand
GGCTGAGCATGCCGGGATTGCCGAGCAGCTGCGCGAGCGGCGCGCTGACGGCCTCCGCAAGGGAGCGCGGCGGCGCCGCGCGCGCCTCGGGCTCGGGCGCCCAGACCGTCGCGAGCGTGAGGGCGAGCATGGTGCCGGCCATCACGAGGTACGTGGACCGCCAGCCGACGAGGTCGGCCAGGATCAGCGCACCCGAGAAGGCAAACCACGACGACGCGCGGTAGCCGAGGTTGGCGCCCGTGGCCGCCGGCCCGCGCTCCGCACCCGACACGAGGTCGGTGCGCCAGGCGTCGATGACCACGTCCTGCGACGCCGACAGCACGGCCACCAGCAGCGCGAGCATCGCGAAGGGCAGCAGCCCGCGCTCGGGCCCGTGGAACGCCATCCACGCCAGCGCCGCCGCCAGCGCCAGCTGGAAGACCAGTATCCAGCCGCGGCGGCGGCCCAGCACCGGAACGGCGTAGCGGTCGAGCAGCGGCGCCCACAGCGGCTTCGCCGTGTAGGCGAGGCCGATCAGCGACAGCAGCCCGATCGTCGTGTTCGACAGGCCCGTGTCCTTCAGCCACGCCTGCAGCGTCGAGTCGGTCAGGTTGTACGGCAGGCCGGAGGCCAGACCCATCAGCAGCACGGCGGCGATGCGCCGGTTGCCCAGCGACTGGAGCAGCGAGGGTGGGCGCGCGGCGGACGCGACCGGCGGCGCTGCCGCGGCGGGAGCGTCAGAAGGCGCAGTCATAGTCGATGAGCAGCGGTGCGTGGTCGGAGAAGCGGCTGGCCTTGTGGATGTGCGCGCGGCGCGCGGCACCGGCCAGCCGGCCGCAGGTGATCTGGTAGTCGATCCGCCAGCCGACGTTCTTCGACCAGGCCTGGCCGCGGTTCGACCACCAGGTGTACTGGTCGGGCTCCGCGCAGACCTCGCGGAACGCGTCGGCGAAGCCCTCGGGGCCGAGCAACTGGTCCATCCACGCGCGCTCCTCGGGCAGGAAGCCGGAGTTCTTCTGGTTGGACTTCCAGTTGCGCAGGTCGATCGGCCGGTGCGCGATGTTCCAGTCGCCGCACAGCACGGCGTCACGCTGCCGCAGGGTGCGCAGCTGCGGCATGAAGGCCTCGAGGAAGCGGAACTTCGAGGCCTGCCGCTCCGGCCCGGCGGACCCCGACGGCAGGTACAGCGAGACCACCGACAGCGCGCCGAAGCGCGCCTCGAGGTAGCGGCCCTCGCGATCGAACTCCGCCACGCCGAAACCGCGCACCACGGCGTCGGGCCGGCGCCGCGAATAGAGCGCGACCCCGGAGTATCCCGGGCGCTCCGCGTCGAAGAAGTACCGGTGGTAGCCCGGCAGGTCGACGTCGTGGCCGGCGAGCTGGGGCTCCTGCGCCTTGGTCTCCTGCAGGCAAACGACGTCGGCGTCCTGGCCCCGCAGCCACTCGAACGCGCCCTTGGACGCGGCGGACCGGATGCCATTGAGGTTCAGGGTGAGGACCCGCACCGCGTTATGATAGCGGCATGCAGGACTACCAACGCAGCTTCCTCGACCTGGCGATCGCGCGCACCGCGCTGCGCTTCGGCCGGTTCACGCTGAAGTCCGGGCGCGAGAGCCCGTATTTCTTCAACGCGGGCCTGTTCGACGACGGCGAGGCCATCGCCGTGCTCGGCCAGTGCTACGCGGCGGCGCTGCAGCGCTCGGGCGTCGCCTACGACATGCTGTTCGGCCCTGCCTACAAGGGCATCCCGCTGGTCACCGCCACCGCCGTGGCACTCGCCGAGCATCACCACCGGGCGGTGCCCTGGGCCTTCAATCGCAAGGAAGCCAAGGACCACGGCGAAGGCGGCAGCGTGGTCGGCCGCGCGCTGTCGGGCCGGGTGGTGATCGTCGACGACGTCATCACCGCCGGCACGGCGATCCGCGAGTCGGTGGAACTGATTCGACGCGCCGGAGCCGAACCGGTGGCCGTGCTGCTGGCGCTCGACCGCCAGGAGCGCGGCCAGGGCACGCGCTCGGCCGTCCAGGAGGTCGAGGCGGAGTTCGGCATCCGATGCGTGAGCCTCGTCACACTCGCCGACCTGATCGAGCTGGCCTCCGGTCCGTCCGGTGAACGGTTTCGCATTTCGGCCGACCAGCTGAACCTTCTGCGCCAGTATCGGGAAAGATACGGGACGGAGTGACACCTGCCATCGCCATGAGCCGCCTCATCAAGCTTGCCGCCCTGCTTTGCTGCGTCATCGGCGCCGCAACGGCGCTCCCGGCGCTTGCGCAGGGCACGACCAGCTACAAGTGGGTCGACGACAAGGGCGTCGTGCACTACGGCGACCGCGTGCCGCCCGACGCCGTCAAGCGGGAGCGCGCCGTGCTCAACGACCAGGGGGTGGAGGTCGGGCGGCTCAGCGCCGAGAAGACCCCCGAGGAACTCGCCGCCGAGAAGCTCTCGCTGGCGGAAGCTGCCCGGCTGCGCGAGCGCGACGACCTGCTCCGTGCCACCTACTCGTCGGTGCGCGACATCGAACTGCTGCGCGACCAGCGGCTCGAGCAGCTGCGCGAGCAGCGGATGTCCACCCAGACCTACGTGGCCACGCTGAACCAGCGGCTGGCCGAACTGCAGGCACGAGCCCAGACCTTCAAGCCCTACAACCCGGCCCCGGGCGCCCGTCGCATGCCCGACGGCCTCGCCGAGGATCTCGTCCGCACGGTCAACGAAATCAGCCGCCAGCGCCAGCTGCTGGACGATCGCACCGCGGCCGAGGCCCAGACGCGCACCCAGTTCCAGTCGGACATCGAGCGCTTCCGC
>JBIIDW010000495.1:0-2783 GCA_044238215.1 Steroidobacteraceae bacterium | reverse complement strand
CGTGGGAGCGGGTCCGCGGGTCCGACGAGCGCGGCGCGGTGCTCGCACCCACCGCCTCGGGCTCCGGCCTGTGGGATTGCGGAGCGGTCGGCACGCCGTGGTTCGTCGACACCGGTCCGGAGCGCCAGGGGCAGGGCCGCTACCACCTCTACTACGTGGCGCGCCCGGAGACCCGGCCGGGCGACGACGAGATCTCCGTCAGTCACCAGATCGGCCTGGCGGTCACCGACGATCCGCAATTGACGCAGTGGCGTCGCTGGGTCGCCGAACCTTCGGCTCGCTAAGATGTCGTTACGCTGTCCCGCCAGCCCGGAGGCCCGATCCACATGAGCGACACGCTTCGAGGAATCTACCGGCCCAGCCACGACGAGGCGGCACGCCAGCGCTTCGTCGGCGCGCTCAAGGGGTTCGCCAACGGCCCGCTCGAGCAGCAGCTCGCCCGGCTCTACGAGCAGGAACTGCGCCCGGAGTTCGAGCGGCGGCACGGGCGCCCCCCGGCGCAGCGCGACGAGGCGCGTCCGCTGTTCGAGCCCGATCCGCTGTACCAGCTGTGGGGCTCGATGGTGTACGCGTCGCAGTCCCTGATGTGGGAGACGGTGGACGAGACCTGCCGGCGGGTCCAGCCCCTGGTCGAGACCCGTGCCGCGGCGCTCGCATCCGCGCCGCGCGGATCGCTGACGCTCGATCCGTCGCTGGTGCTGCCCAAGCCGATCGCCGACTTCGAGATCCACCGCCAGCCCGGCGGCTATTTCGCCAGCGCCCGCCCCGGCGACCTGCACGCCGCGCTGATCTACTTCGGCTCGATCGAGCTGTACCGCGCCGCGAAGGGCCTGACCGCCGGCGCCGCGGTCGGCGAGCCCGGCATCGGCCGCTACATCGTCTCGGTGATCCAGCGGCGCTGGCCCGGCCTGCAGCCGCGTCGCATTCTCGACCTCGGCTGCGGGCCGGGCACCGAGACCATGGCGCTGCGCGAGGCGTTCCCGGACGCCGAGATCCACGGCCTCGATCTCTCGGAGCCGTTCGTGCGGTTCGCGCACGCGTGGGCCGAGGACCGCGGTGCCGCCATGCACTTCCGGCAGGCCGACGCGCAGCGCACCGGCTTTCCCGACGGGCATTTCGACCTCGTGGTCTCGCACATCCTGTTCCACGAGACCTGGCACGACGTGCTGCCGCGCATCCTCGCCGAGGCGCATCGCATCCTCGCTCCCGGCGGGCTGCTGCTGAACGCCGACGTGCCCTACCAGCCCGCGGCCCTGCCGATGCCGAAGCAGGTCACGAACGACTGGCAGGTGCGCAACAACGGCGAGCCGTTCTGGACCGGCTTCGTCGACACCGACGTGCTGGCCGCGCTGCGCGCGGCCGGGTTCGCGCCCGCCGACGCGTTCGCCGGCTACGAGCCGCTGGGCGCCGGTCAGTATTTCTTCTTCGGCGGCCGTCGCGCCGGGTTGGCATCGTGAGCGCCAGGCCCGGTCCCGACCAGCCGCTCGATCCGGCCAGCGTCGCGCAACTCGTGGCGGTGGCGCTGCGCCTGGCGATGGAAGTCAGCACGCTGCGCGAAAGGCTGCTGACGCACGAGGCCCTGCTGGCGCGTCACGGCCTGCTGTCCGCCGAATCGGTCGACGGCTACGTGCCGCCCGCGGAGGAACTGGCGCGACGCGCAGCCGCGGCGCGGGCGCTGGTCGCGGCGATCGCGGCCGACATCGTGCCTCCACCGGCCGCCTGAGCCGCATGCCCGGAGCCCCCCCCATGAACCCTGGTTCACTGCTGCGTTCGCGCGCCGTCTGGGCGCTGCTGCTCGCGTTGCTGGTCCTCGGCGGCATCTGGCGCTGCAGCAGCGGCAAGGGCGAGGCGCCGAAGTACACGACCGAGCCGCTGGGCCGCGGCGACGTGGTGTCGCGCGTCAGTGCCTCCGGCAGCCTCTCCGCGGTCGTCACCGTGGAGGTCGGCAGCCAGGTGTCCGGCCGGGTGCAGGCCCTGTTCGCCGACTTCAATTCCCAGGTCCGCCGTGGCGAGCGGATCGCGAAGATCGATCCGTCGCTGTTCGAGGCGGCGGTGGCGCAGGCGGCGGCGAACGTCGCCGCGGCCCGCGGCAACCTGTTGCGCCAGCAGGTGCAGGCCGAGGACGCCGCGCGCCAGTCGCGTCGCGCGAGCCAGCTGTTCGAGTCCGGGCTGATTTCCGAGACCGACCGCGACAACGCCAGCGCGACCGCCCGCGGTGCCGAGGCCGGCGTGGAGCAGGCGCGCGGGCAGCTCGCGCAGACCGAGGCGGCGCTGCGCCAGGCGCAGACCAACCTTCGCTACACCGACATCCTGGCGCCCACCGACGGCATCGTCATCTCGCGCGCCGTCAACGTCGGGCAGACGGTGGCCGCCTCGTTCCAGGCGCCGGTGCTGTTCACGATCGCGCAGGACCTGCGCGCGATGGAAGTCCACACCAACGTGGCCGAGGCCGACATCGGCAAGCTGCGCGCGGGCATGGACGCGGGCTTCACCGTCGACGCCTATCCGGGCGAGCGGTTCGCCGGCCGCATCCGCGAGATCCGCAACGCGCCGCAGGTCGTGCAGAACGTGGTCACCTACGACGCGGTCATCGACGTGCCGAATCCGGAGCTCAAGCTCAAGCCCGGCATGACGGCGACCGTCACGGTCATCGCCGATCGTCGCGAGGGCGTGCTGCGGCTGCCGGGCGCCGCGCTGCGCTTCAGGCCGGACGCCGCCGGCGGCGGCGGCCCCGCGGCCGGCGGCAGCCAGGGGCCGAGGCCGGGCGCCGGACGGCGCCCGCC
>JBIIDW010000494.1:0-2787 GCA_044238215.1 Steroidobacteraceae bacterium | reverse complement strand
ATCGCGAAGTGTCGCCTGCGTCCCGTATTGGGCTGCGTGGCGACCTGCAGAGGGTCGAGCCCGACTCCGGTGTTTATGACGCCGACATCGCGGGCATCTACCTGCAGTGGGATTACAGGATCGCCGAACGCGTCAGCGCCTATGCGCGCGGCGGTGCACGCCGCAGCAAGTTCGACGTGTCGGCCGCACCCGGCCGACCTGCCGCATCGATCAATGAGAACACGCCCATCTTCGCCGCCGGCGGCCGCTGGAACTTCCGCAAGTCCGATCTGTTCGTCGATCTCCAGCGCGGGGTAGACGCGAACTCCTCGGGATTCGTCGTCCGCCGGGACGAGCTGCGCCTGTCCCTGCAGCATCGGTTCACCCCGAAGTTCAGTGGCTACGGCGCGGCGTATGCGATCCGCGACGATGCCGTCTCGGCGTCGTCGGGCTACGCGGCGCGTCGTTACTACATCCTCTCGGCCGGTCTCGAGTGGCGGCTGACGAGGGCCTGGTCGGTTCGCGGGCAGCTGGATCACTCGCGGCAGGAGTACGTGGGCGAGTCCGGGGTCGGTGACGGCAACGGCGTCCGAGCCTCGGTCCTCTACCGCCCCCGGCGGTCCGAGTGACCGCCCCCGAGCAGCACAGAGGTAGCACGTCAATATGAGCATCGAGCAGACCCCTGGTCTCGCGGACTACGTCAAGGCGCTGAAGCGCCGCCGCAATCTCATCTTCGCGGTTGCGGCTCCCGTGGCGCTTGCCGGCCTGGTCCTGGCAACCGCGCTGCCGTCTTACTACAAGTCGCAGGGTCTCTTTGAGATAGAGGAGGGCAAGCTCGCCAACTATCTGCCCTCCGCCAGCCGGGATTCCCGCCCGGTCGCGCAGCTGGACCAGTACGTCGCCAGCCTTACCGAGAAGGTCCTGGTTGATCAGCGCCTCGCCGAGCTCGTGGCGAGCACGAAGCCCTACCCGGACCTCGCAGGTGATCCGGGCGCCGCGGTAGCAGCGCTCAGGCAGGACGTCGATGTACGGATGGTCAAGCGCAAGATTCTCGATCCCGTGTCGGGGCGAGACCGGGAGGTGATCTCCGGGTTCACGGTCGGCTTCGAGCACCGTGAGCCGGAGACCGCGCAAAAGGTCGCGCAGTGGCTGACGGATGCCTATGCACAGGCCAACCGTGAGCGGTTTCGTCAGCGCGCGGCCAGCGCGGCGGGATTCCTCACGGACGAGTCCGAGCGATTCAAGGCGCGCATCAGCGAGCTCGAGGGCAACCTGGCGAATTTCAAGGCCAGGAACGCGGGCCGTCTTCCCGACCAGGCCAACGTCAACATGGACCTGATGGATCGCGCGGATCGCGACCTGGAGAACACCCAGCTCCAGATTCGTACCCTGCAGCGGGAGCGGGTCTATCTCGTGCAGCAGCTCGAGCAGGCGCAGCTCGGTTCCGGGGCGGATAACGTTCGTGAGCTCGAGGCGGAGTACGCGCGGCGCCTCGCCCAGTACGATGCGAACCACCCGGACGTGGTGTCGCTCCGAAGGCAGATCGACGCCGCTCGTTCGGGCGGCTCGGTCGACGGGCAGTCGCTCGTGGCACAGCTCGAGGCCCAGCGGACGATCCTCGAGGCCTCCCTCCAGCGCTACAGCGAGGATCATCCGGACATCAGGCGCGTGCAGCGCAACATCCAGTCCCTGGAGGCACGCATTGCCGCTGGCGAAGGCGCCGGGCGCTCGGGGCCCCGGCGCACCCCGGTGACGGTGCAGTTGCAGACCCAGATCAACGCGATCGACACGCAGCTTGCCGGCCTCCAGGCGCAGGGTTTCGGCCTGCGCGCGAAGCTGAACGACTTCGAGAGCAGGATCACGACCAGCCCGGAAGTCGAGCGCGAGTACCAGCAGCTGACGCGCGAGTTGAACATCGCCCGCGAAAAATACAACGAGTTGCTGAGCCGTCAGATGGACGCCGAGCTTTCCGAGGCCGCGATAGCAGGAGGCAGGGGTGACGAGTTCCGGCTCATGCAGTCGCCGGGCGTGCCGGGTTCCCCGGCGAAGCCGGCGAGGCTGGCGATCGCCCTGCTTGCGCTCCTAGCCGCCGTTCTTGCGGGCCTCACTGCGGCTGTGTTCGCCGAGTCCGTCGACCCGACGGTTCGTGGTGAGCGTGACCTGCGTCAGATCCTCAAGCTGACACCGCTTGCCACCATTCCGGAAATCGAAACGGCGGACAGCATAGCGCTGGCGCGCTCCCGGATGATCCGGTTCGCCGGTGCCGTCGCCGTGGGTGCGGTTGCGCTGTTCGTCTCGATACGCGCGCTTACCTGAGGGCGCGGCAGGACAGAGGTATTCATCATGAGCATCATCACCGAAGCAATGCGGCGGGCCGCGCAGCAGAGGGGCGCGGGCAACGCGGGGGTGGGCGCAGCGGCGCGTCGTCCGCGAACCCGCGTGCCACCCCCGGGTGCCGCACCGGCCTCCGAGGTGCAGAGCCGCTTCCAGGCGGTCGAACTGGACGTCGCGCGCCTTCGCGACAACAAGGTGCTGACGCACCTGGAGGACCGGCCGGCACGGCGCGGCTACAAGATCCTCCGCACGCGTCTGCTGCAGCGCCTCGAGGCCAGCCAGGCCCGGTCTTTTGCGGTGACGGGTCCCGACACGGGGGCCGGCAAGACGCTTACGGCGGTCAATCTTGCAATTGCACTGGCGCAGGAACCCAACACCTGGGTGTTCCTGGTCGATCTCGACCTGCAGCGGCCCAAGGTCGCCGAGACGCTGGGAATGAAGCCTCCGGTCGGCCTGTCGGACTTCCTGCAGGGC
>JBIIDW010000493.1:0-2795 GCA_044238215.1 Steroidobacteraceae bacterium | reverse complement strand
GGGCGAGCGGCTGTTGGCGGTCAGCAGCGCGAGGATGTCGTCGTCGATCCGGCCCGCGCGGGCGAGGCGCAGCATCGGGATGCGCAGACCCTCGGAGTGGTGGTCGTAGACCGCGGTCGGCGTGCTGCCCGGCGCGGCGCCGCCGACGTCCTGGTGGTGGGTCATCGTGGCCACGTAGCCCACGAGCTCCGCGCCGCAGAACACCGGCGCCGCGATGGCGATGTCCGGCAGGTGCGTGCCGCCCTGGTAGGGATCGTTGATCATGTAGAGGTCGCCGGGCTGCGCCGTGCCGGGCGGGTATGCCGCCGCGAAGCGGCGCCCGAGCTCGGTCAGCGTGCCGAGGTGCACGGGGATCGCGCAGGCCTGCGCGATCGTGCGGCCGGCGGCGTCGAAGACGGCGGCCGTGGCGTCGAGCGCCTCGGTGACGATCGTGGAGTAGGCGCTGCGCAGGATGGCGTGTTCGACCTCGTCGGCGACCGCGTCGAAGCGGCCGCGCAGCACTTCCATGGTGATCGGGTCGACGGCGGGGCGCGGGGTGTTCATGCGATGGTCAGCATGGTCTGCGGGTTGACGTAGAGGATCTGCCGGATCAGCGCCTCGTCGAAGCCCTTGTAGCGCATCAGCTGCGTGACCGACTCGGGGATGTGCTGCCAGCCGTGGCCGCCGTGCTTGCGCTGCCAGTGCTGCAGCGCGATGTCGTGCGAGATCAGCAGCTTCGAGGCGAAGCCCGCGTCGGCGAGCGCGATCAGGTAGTTGAGCCGTATGGCGTCGTTGGGCATGTCGACGCGGCCGCGCTGGCGGAAGGACTCCTCCCAGCCGAAGCAGTCGAGTTCCATGTAGACCCCGGTGCGCGCCAGCTCGAGGAACGGTGCCGGGTCAAACGAGTTCGGTGCCGGCCGGCTCGGCAGGCGGTGCTCGACGTGGCACATCACCGTGCGCGACAGGTCGCCGCCTTCCTCCTCGATGATGCGCACGGCTGCCCAGTAGGCCTCGGGACCGAAGCCGGTGTGGATGCTCAGCGGCGCGCCCGTGGCCTTCTGGGCCTGGGCCGAAGCGCGCAGCACCTTCTCCTCGTCGGGGTGCATCGGCCAGTTCAGGCCGACCTCGCCGATGATGCCGGCGCGGATGCCGCCCGCCACGCCCTGCTCGAGATCGCGCACGATGCGCTCGCGCAGCCGCCCGATGTCGAAGCTGCGTACTTCATCGTTGTGATACTCGTGGGTGTAGTAGCTCGTGGCCATGACCACGTGGATCCCGGCCTCGCGCGCCACGAACTGCAGCCCCTTCGGGTCGCGGGCCAGCCCGATCGACGTCTGGTCGACCAGGCAGCCGCCGCCGTGCCGCTTGAAGAGCCGCGCTTCGGCGATCACATCGTCGACGTCGTTGATCTTGTAGTTGCCGTAGTAGAACCAGTTGCGCGCCACGTCGGCGCGGTTCTCCAGGCAGATCGGCTGCCCCCACTTCGCGCCCCAGCTGGCGGCGATGCCCGGGCCGTCCTCGCCCGGCTCCCAGCCGGCATCGGGCAGGCTCGCCGCGCGCTTGGCCGATTCGGTGATGTCGATCAGCGAGTGCGCGGAGCAGGCGCCGAGCGTCATGTCGACCAGCACGTGTTCGTGGGGCAGCGTGAGCCCCAGCGCGGCCGGCTCCACCGGCCCGAGAACCGTCTGCACGAATCCCTTGTTCATCATGTTGCTTCCCCCCGGTTCGTCGCGTTGTCCATGTATTGCATCTCCAGTCTGGTAATGCAAGTCTATCGGCAGCACTTCCCGGGGGGCCTGCCGTGCTGACTGTGGGTATCGACGTCGGCGGAACGTTCACCGACATTTTCGTGCGTGATTCGCGGACCGGCCGGTTCGTGGTCAACAAGGTTCCCTCGACGCCGCCGCGCTTCGAGGAGGGCTTCATGCGCGGCCTCGTCGAGACCGTCGCCCGCGCCGGCGGCTCGCCCGCCGACGTCTCGCGCGTGATCCACGGCACCACTGTCGCGACCAACTGCATCCTGACGCAGTCCGGTGCTCGGCTCGGGTTCCTGATGACCGAGGGCATGCGCGACGTGCTCTACGTCGGCGTCGGCTGGCGGCCGCGCATGTACGAGATCGACATGGACCCGGTCGAGCCGCTGTTCCTCGCGCCGCGCCGGCGCTCGCTCGGCGTGCGCGAGCGCATGGGCGCCCACGGCGAGGTGGTCACCCCGCTCGACGAGGCCCATGTCGCCGAGGTCGCCCGCACGCTCGTCGAGGAGCATGGGGTGCAGGTCTTCGTGGTGTGCTTCCTGCACTCCTACGCCAATCCTGTGCACGAGCGCCGCACCCGCGAGATCCTCGCCGCGCTCTACCCGCACATCCCGGTCACGCTCTCGAGCGACGTTCTGCCGCGCAAGCGCGAATACCGCCGGCTGGTCGCCAGCGGCTTCGACGGCTACGTGAAGCCTATCGTCACCGACTACCTCGTGCGCCTGCGCGACGCCATGCAGGCCGAGGGCGTGCACGCGCCGCTGCACATCATGCTCTCGCACGGCGGCGTGTCGGGGCTGGCCAACGTGGTCGAGCGGCCGGTGCGCACCGTGCTGTCGGGTCTGGCGGCCGGTGTGATCGGCGCCGCCGAAGTGGGCGCCGCGGCCGGCTTCCCGGACTGCATCAGCCTCGACATGGGCGGCACCAGCACCGACGTCGCGCTGATCCGCGGCGGCCGCGCGCTCGTCACCCACGAGGGCCGGTTCGAGGACTACCCGCTGAACCTCACGATGGTCGACGTGCGCACCATCGGCGCGGGCGGCAGCAGCAAGGCCAGCGTCG
>JBIIDW010000492.1:0-2803 GCA_044238215.1 Steroidobacteraceae bacterium | reverse complement strand
TGCTGGCCCATGCCCATCGCTACCGGCTCTCCGCAGGCGCGCTGCGGCAGCTGGTGGCGGAGTTCCGCGCGCTCGGCGGCGACGGCATGGAGGTGAGCGTCGGCGGCATGTCGCGCAACGACCTAGACCGGCTCGCGACGCTCGCCCGGCGCGAGCGGCTCGCAGCGTCCTGCGGCTCGGACTTCCACGACCCGGCGCTGCCGTGGAATAGCCCCGGCCGCTTCGCTAAGCTACCGGCCGACCTCGAGCCGATCGCCTCGCGCCTCTGAGCCGTGTCCCGATGTCCGAAGACGACCGCGACAACGTCGACCGCGAGCTGTTCCGCAACGTGGAGAAACTCCGCCAGCTGCGGATCGAGCACCGCGACCTCGACGACGTCATCTCGCGCCTCTCCATGGACATCCACGTCGACGAACTGCAGCTCAAGCGCCTGAAGAAGCGCAAGCTGATGCTGCGCGACCTCATCGAGCGGCACGAGAGCAAGCTGATTCCGGACCTCAATGCCTGAGCCCGCCGACATGCGCCCCGACGCGGCAATCGAGCTGCTGCCCGAGGCGGGTGGCCTGTTCGCGGCGCTCACCCGTGCCGAGGTCATCGCCGAGATCCTGGCCATCGGCCTCGCGGCAGCGCTCGCGCTCACCGTCGGCCACCTGCTGCGCGCGCGGTTCCGCGGATCGACGCTGCGGCTGGCGCGCGAGTCATGGCAGTGGCGGATGCTCGAGACCGGACTGGTGCTGGCGCCCTACGTCGTCGCTCTGCTCGGCCTGCTGGTGGCGCGGGGCGTCGCGGGCGCGGCCGGCACCCACACCGGGCTGCTCGACGCCGCGCTGCAGCTCGCCTCGACGCTGCTGCTGGTGCGGCTCGGGTTCCACCTGCTCGGGTTCCTGGTCGGCGAGAACAGCTGGCTGCGCGGCTGGGAGAACCGGCTGACGCTCGCCGTCTGGGTCGCGGTCTCGTTCTCGCTGCTCGGCTGGTTCGACCGGATCGAGTCGACGCTCGACGCGATCGACCTGCTGCCCGGGAAGGCGACGTTCAGCCTGTGGGCCCTGATCAAGGGCATCGTCGTGGTCACCGGCTTCGTGGTCGTCACGAGCGTCGTGGCGCGCACGGTCGAGCGGCGCGTGATGGCGCTCGACACGCTCGCGCTGTCGACCCGCATCGGCATCTCGAAGTTCGCCTACTTCTTCCTGATCGGCCTCGGCATCCTGCTCGGCATCAACGCCGCGGGCGTCGACCTCACGGCCCTCACGGTGCTGACCGGCGCGATCGGCCTCGGCCTCGGGTTCGGCCTGCAGGCGATCGCCAGCAACTTCGTCAGCGGCTTCGTGCTGCTGATGGACAAGTCGATCAAGCCGGGCGACGTCATCAGCTTCACCCAGCACACGGGCACCAGCACCGAGAACTTCGGCTGGGTCCAGGAACTGCGCGGGCGCTACGTCGTCGTGCGCGACCGCGACGGCGTCGAGACCCTGGTGCCGAACCAGAACCTGATCACCAACTCGGTCATCAACTGGAGCTACTCAGACCAGCGGGTGCGCCTGCGGCTGCCGGTGATGGTGTCCTACGACAGCGACGTCGAACGCGCGCTCGAGCTGCTGATCCAGGCGGCATCCGACCACCCGCGCATCCTGCGCGATCCGGGGCCGGTGTCGCGCCTGATGTCCTTCGAGGACTACGGCATGCGGCTCGAGTCGCGGTTCTGGATCCGTGACCCGATGAACGGCGTCAACAACGTGCGCTCGGACGTGAACCGGCGGATCCTGCGGCTGTTCCGCGAGAACGGCATACACATCCCGGTGGCGCAGCACGAAGTCCGGGTGGCCGACTACCGGACCATCCCGGCGCGCGTCGGGCGCGGCGAGGCGGACACCGGTGCCGATTGAGGCCGGCGGGATCACCATCCCCGACCGCGACTATTCGCTCGCCTTCGTGCGCGCCGGCGGCCCCGGGGGCCAGAACGTCAACAAGGTGGCCACCGCGGCGCAGCTGCGCTTCGACCTGGCCGGCACGCTCGCGCTGCCACCGCGGGCCAAGGCGCGGCTGCGCGCCCTCGCGGGCCAGCGCCTCACCGACGAGGGCTCGGTGCTGATCATCGCGCGCAACCACCGTACCCAGGAAGGCAACCGGCGCGAGGCCGAGGGCCGCCTCGCGGCGCTGATCGAGGCCGCGCTGGTCGAGCCGAAGATCCGGCGCCCGACCCGGCCGACGCTCGCATCGAAGGAACGCCGCCTCGAGGGCAAGTCGCGACGTTCGGGTACGAAGGTCGGTCGCGGCCGGGTACGATTCGACGACTGACGAGGAATTCCCATGATCCGCTTCGCATCCGCGCCCCGCCGCTCCGCGGCACCCGCCTGGCTCGCCGCCCTGCTGGCCCTCGTGCCGCTGTCGGCCACCGCGGCCAAGAGCCCCGGGCAGGTGCTCGACGACTCGACGCTCGCCACGCGCACCAAGGCGGCGCTGCTCGACGTCGACAAGGCGGCGGGGGCGAGCCTCAACGTCGAGGTGCGGCGCGGCAAGGTGCAGCTGGGCGGCTTCGTCGAGAGCGAGTCGAGCAGGCGCGAGGCGCTGCGGGTGGCCGGCGACCTCGCGGGCGCGGACAACGTGCTCGATGCCATCGTCGTGGTCCAGGCCGGGCGCTCGGTGGGGCGCACGCTCGACGACAAGACGCTGCAGACCCGCCTGAAGGCGGCGCTGGCGGCGGACTCCCCGGGCCGGGCAGTGGCGGTCAACACCGAGGTGCGGCGCGGCGAGGTGCTGCTGTCGGGCTTCGTGGCGACCGCCGCGGCACGCGAGCGGGCCGGGA
>JBIIDW010000491.1:0-2806 GCA_044238215.1 Steroidobacteraceae bacterium | reverse complement strand
AGTTCGGCTCGATGCTCGTGGTCATGACCGGGCTGGTGCTCGCCGTGCTGCGGCTGGGCTGACCCGCCCGATAAGCCGGGCGTATTGGGGCTTATCCCCATCGAAACCACGTCGGGGCGCCGGGCGTTAGCTTCGATCCTGCGTTCCCCCCGCGCATGGCAGAAGGTTTCGCGATGAACCGCAATCTGTTGAATCCCGTCACGGCCGAGCAGATCGAGGCCTACGACCGCGACGGCGTCGTGCTGATCCGCGGCGCGTTCGACCAGGACTGGATCCGCCTGCTGCTCGACGCCTGGACGCGGATGCGCGCCGCGGTGGTCGCCGACCCTTCGAGCGTCTACCGGCTGCCCGAATCGTTCCTCGCTGCCGACCCCGACCTCGCGCGCGAGATCGCCGCGATCCGCAGCGAAGACGCCGCCCAGCAGAAGATGTACACGCAGCAGGCGCCCGGCTTCACGCGCTGCAAGTACATGCGCTGGTGGTCGCCGGAGTTCCGCCAGTTCGCGCTCGAGTCGCCGGCCGGCGAGCTGATCGGCAACGTCATCGGCGCCCGCACCGTGCGCTTCTTTCTCGACGCGATGTTCATGAAGGAGCCGGGCACCGCCAAGACCTATTGGCACGCCGACCAGCCGGCGTGGCCCACCGCCGGCGAGCAGGTGCCGACCATGTGGATGCCGCTGCTGCCGGTCCGCAAGGAAGTCAGCAGCCTCGAGTTCATCGCCGGCACGCAGCACGACCGCGCGTCGGCCTGGCCGAACACCTACAACGCCAAGCTGCTGGGGCATCCGCCCGGGCGCCCGAAGTTCATCGACTACGAGGCGCGGCGCGGCGACCCCGCGGTGCGCTTCCTCGCCTACGACATGGAGCCGGGCGACGTGCTGATCATCCACTCGCGCACCTACCACGGCGGCGGCGCGAACCAGCATCCCACCCAGCCGCGCATCGCGCTCAGCACGCGCTGGTTCGGCGACGACGTGACCTGGGACCCGCAGCCCGAGTGCATCAACATCCCCGGCATGCCGCGCCAGGCGATGCGCCGCGGCGACCCGCCGTCCGACGAGGAGGTCTTCCCCGTGGTCTGGCGCCGCGACGCGGCCGCCGCGCCGCGCGTCCGCGCGCAGGCCTGATCCCGCAGCTTCCGGTTACCGCATGCTCCAACTGACACGGCCCCTGCCGGCTGCGGCGGCCGGCACTTTCGGCGCGGAAGCGCTGCAGTTCGTCGGCGAACTCGTCGAACGCTTCCAGCCCCGCGTCGATGCCCTGCTGGCCGCGCGCGTCGAGCGCCAGCGCGAGATCGACGCCGGCGTGCTGCCCGGGTTCCGGCCGGAGACGGCCGGCATCCGCGAGTCGGAATGGCGCGTGGCCGAGCCGCCGGCCGACCTGCTCGACCGGCGCGTCGAGATCACCGGTCCGGCCGATCGCAAGATGATCATCAACGGCCTGAACTCCGGTGCGCGGGTTTACATGGCCGACTTCGAGGACTCGCTGGCGCCGAGCTTCGACAACGTCGCCATGGGCCAGCAGCACCTGCGCGACGCCGTCGCGCGCCGCATCGGCTTCACGCAGCAGGATGGCCGTACCTACCAGCTCGGGGCGAACGTGGCGACGCTGATCGTGCGCCCGCGCGGCTGGCACCTGCCGGAGCGCCACGTCACCCGGGGCGGTCGGCCGATCCCCGGGGCGCTGCTCGACTTCGGCATCTATCTCTTCAACAACCACGCGGAGCTGCGCGGTCGCTCCACGGGCCCGTACTTCTACCTGCCGAAGCTCGAGGGCTACCTCGAGGCGCGGCTGTGGGCCGAGGTCTTCGCCTGGTCGGAGGCGCGCCTCGGCCTGCCGCGCAGCACCATCCGCGGCACCGTGCTGATCGAGACCATTCTCGCGGCCTTCGAGATGGACGAGATCCTCCACGAGCTGCGCGACTACGCCGTCGCGCTGAACTGCGGTCGCTGGGACTACATCTTCAGCTACATCAAGAAATTCCGGAACCTGCCGGGCTACGTGTTGCCGGATCGCCACGCGGTCACGATGACCGTGCCGTTCATGCGCGCGTACTCGCTGCTGTGCATCCGCACCTGTCATCGCCGCGGGGCGCTGGCGATGGGCGGCATGGCCGCGCAGATCCCGATCCGCGACGACCCCGCCGCCAACGACGCGGCGCTCGCCAAGGTCCGCGCCGACAAGGAGCGCGAGGCCTCCGACGGCCACGACGGCACCTGGGTCGCACACCCTGCGCTGGTGCCGGTGGCGAAGGAGGTGTTCGACCGCCTGATGCCCACGCCCAACCAGCGCCATCGCGACCGCTCCGACGTGGCGGTCGAGGCCCACGAACTGCTCGCGCCGCCGGCGGGGGCCGTGACCGAGGCCGGATTCCGCAACAACGTGGCCGTCAGCCTGCGCTACCTTGGCGCCTGGCTCGGCGGGCAGGGCTGCGTGGCCATCTTCAACCTGATGGAAGATGCCGCGACCGCCGAGATCGCGCGGGCGCAGCTCTGGCAGTGGCTGCACGTGCCCGAGGTCCACTTCGACGACGGGCGGCCGATCACGCCGCGGATCTTCCGCGAGGTGCTCGAGCGCGAGACCGCCGCGCTGGCTTCGGCGACCGCCGACGCGGGCGACCGTGCGCGGGTCGGCCAGGCCTCGGATCTGCTGCGCGAACTCGTCGAGAGCCGCGAGTTCGTGGACTTCCTGACGCTGCCGGCCTACGGAATGCTCCACGACCGGGCCTGAGCTTCCGGAGCGCGCGGGCGCTGTGCTATTGAATTCGGGGCGGGCGGCACGGAACGCCGGGGGGACCGCGTGTACA
>JBIIDW010000490.1:0-2812 GCA_044238215.1 Steroidobacteraceae bacterium | reverse complement strand
GCCTCGTCCGGAACATGGGTGTGCAGCGTCGGCTCCAGGGCGACGCGCAGCGGCCCCTTCGGACGGCTGCGTCGGCGGGACGGTGTGCGTTCGATCGGTGTGCTCATGTCGCGCTCCCGGCGGTTGTGCAGGATGCGCATTAATCTGGGCGCAGAGGCCGCTCCGCGGAATCCGCTGATTCCACGATGGTAGTTGTCACGACGGATCGCGCTCAGGCCCTCGCGATCTCGAGCAGCGTGGGAAGGAGGCGGCGGCGGGCTTCCTCGAAGGACACGGCCGAAAGGGCGAAGCGCACGGCGACGAGGCCCACGGGCTCGCCGTCGACCATCACGGGAACGGCAATGCTTCCCTGCTCGGTGATGCGCAGCTGACGGACCGCCTTGGCAAAGCCCCGCTCGCGCGTCTGGGCGAGTTCCTGATCGAGTGCGGCGCGGTCCGGCCACAGGGCGAGCGTCTGCTCGGACCGGGACGGCCACAGGTGCTCGAGCACCGTGTCGCGCACACGCTGGCTGGAGAACGCGAGGAAGGCGCGGCCGGACGCCGTGGTCAGTACGGGCACCAGCATGCCGCGCTCGAAGTACTCGACGGCGAAACCGCTGTCCCGGTCGGTCGAGCTCTCGATGAACATCTCGGGCCACTGGAAGCGCATCAGGCTCATGGGCCACTGCACCCGCGGCGCCGCGTCGCGCAGCGCGCGCCGGACCCGCTCCAGGCGCTCGGTCGCCGCGTCGAAGCCGTGGCTGAGCAGCCTGGCCTTGAGCGTGAGCCGGAAGCGGCGCGAGTCTGCGGCGCGCTCGACGAACCCGGTGGACTCCAGCGTGGCGAGGCAGCGGTTCACGGTGGTGCGCGCAAGCCGGAGCCGCTGGCTGATCGCAGCGGTGCTCATCGGGCCGTGACGGTTCAGCGCCTCGATAAGTTCAAGCCCCCTCAGCAGCACCCGGACGGGTGTAGGATGACCTGGAGGCATGCGGTGCGGCGTGCCGCCCTCGGCCCGTGACTCGTGCCGCGCTTGCGCGCCGGCGGCGTTCCCGAAAGGTTCTTCCATCGTGCTCCGATTATCCCGCCCGCCCATCCGCGCTGCCACCCCGGATGTCACTTACGCGCGCGGTGGAAACCGCGGGGCGCCGGCACGCGGTGATCTTCGATGATGCTCATGCATGGCGCCATGTCGCGCCTGGGCGCTGCGTGCTTCGCGGCGACGCTCGCCGCCTCGCCGCTGCTGACGACGCCCGCCGCGTGGGCTGCGCCGCCCATCACGCCCACCGTCACGCGCGACGCGCAGGGTCGCGTTTCGCGCATCGAGGGGCCGGGCTACAGCGTGTCGCGCGAGGAGCGCCCGCAGCGCAGCGACCCGGCACGGGCAGACGACGCGCCGGCCGCAGGTGCACGCACCGGCCTGCGCAGGACGAGTGAGCCGGTAGTCTGCAGTGCAGGCACGCGGCTGGAGCTGAAGGACGTGGAACTCGTGGTGGCGGGCGCTGGCGTGATCGCCCGCTCGGGCTGCGAGCTCGTACTGTCCGGAGTCGAGATCAGGTCGGGCGGCTGGGCGCTCGTCGTCGAACCGGGCGCGCGCGTGCGGGTCGACGCCAGCATCCTCGAGGGCAGGACGGGCTCGGTGGACGTGGCACCCGGCGCTTCGGTATCGGCCTGGTCCACGGTCTTCCGCGGCCCGCCCGGCAGGACTCCCCGGGCACCCGAGTTCGTCGACCGCGGCGGGAACGCCTGGGACTGACCCAGGCGCCCCGCAACAGGTCCGACGCGCCGCTCGCTCAGCCCGCGGCGCTTTCCTCTTCACCAATCGCCGGCGAGTCGTCCGACTCGGCAGCGCCGCCGCTGACGTCGACGTAGCCGCGCGGCGCGGACTCGTCGACCTTGCGACGGCGGTGGGCGTGGGCCGCAAAGCCGGTGCCCGCCGGGATCAGCCGACCGACGATGACGTTCTCCTTCAGGCCGCGCAGGTCGTCCTTGAGGCCGCGAACCGCCGCCTCGGTGAGGACGCGAGTGGTTTCCTGGAAGGAAGCCGCCGAGATGAACGACTCGGTCGCCAGCGAGGCCTTCGTGATGCCGAGCAGCACGGGGGCCAGCGTGGAAGCCTGCTTCCCATCGGTCGAGGTGCGATCGTTGATGTCGAGCGCCCGCGAGCGGTCGAGCTGCTCACCCTTGAGCAGCGGCGTGTCGCCCGTAGTGGCGACCTCGACCTTGCGCAGCATCTGGCGAATGATCACCTCGATGTGCTTGTCGTTGATCTTCACGCCCTGCAGGCGGTAGACGTCCTGGATCTCGCGGACGAGGTAGTTGGCAAGTGCCTCGACGCCCTGCAGGCGCAGGATGTCGTGCGGGTTCGGCTCGCCGTCGGCGATCACCTCGCCACGGGTCACCTGCTCGCCCTCGAAGACGTTGAGCTGCCGCCACTTCGGGATCAGCTCCTCGTACTTCTCACCCTTGTCATCCGTGATGACCAGCCGGCGCTTGCCCTTGGTCTCCTTGCCGAAGCTGACGGTGCCGCTCTTCTCGGCGAGGATCGCCTGGTCCTTCGGCTTGCGTGCCTCGAACAGGTCGGCCACGCGCGGCAGGCCGCCCGTGATGTCGCGGGTCTTCGAGGATTCCTGCGGGATGCGTGCGATGACGTCGCCCACCGACACCTTGGCGCCGTCGCCGAGGTTGACGAGCGCTCCGGCGGGCAGCGTGTAGACCGCCGGGATCTCGGTGTTGGCGAACGGCACCTCCTTGCCCTTGGCATTGAGGAGCTTGATGGTCGGACGCAGGTCCTTGCCACCGCGCTGCTTGCCGTCCTGCACGACGATCGAGGACA
>JBIIDW010000489.1:0-2813 GCA_044238215.1 Steroidobacteraceae bacterium | reverse complement strand
CGGCGCGCTGTGTGCCGGTGCCGACCCGACGCCCTGGCGCACGCTGGGCGACCGGCTCGGCGAGGCTTACCAGGTGGCCGACGACGTGCGCGACGCGCTCGCCACGCAGGAGGAACTGGGCAAGCCGGTGGGTCGCGACGCCGAACTCGGGAGGCCGACCGCGGTCGTGCAGTACGGCCTCCGTGGTGCCGTCCGCCACTTCACCGGCGTGATCGCCGAAGCGACCGCATCGATTCCGGACTGCCCGGGCGCCGAGTTCCTGCGCGAACTCGTCGACCTCGAGGCGCAGCGCCTGCTGCCCGACGCCCTGCTGCGGCGCGCGGCGTGAGCGACGGGGCGACGGCCGCCCCGGCCACGCGCCGCTGACTCCTGCCGATGTGGCGAGACCTGCGCAACCGGCTGCTGATGAGCCCGCGGTTCCAGCGCGCGGCCGCGGCCTTCCTGCCGACCCGTCCGCTGGCGCGGCGCGAGGCGAGCCGGATGTTCGACCTGGTCGCCGGCTTCGTCTACTCGCAGGTGCTGCTCGCCTGCGTGCGCGCGGGCGTGCTGGAGCGGCTCGCGGCGGGCCCGCAGCCGCACGCGCGGGTCGTCGAGGGGCTCGGGCTCGAACCCGGCCCGGCGCGCACGCTGCTGCAGGCGGCCGCGGCGCTCGAACTGGTCGAGGCGCGGGGCGGCGACTGGGGGCTGGGGCCGCGTGGCGCGGCGCTGCTCGGCAACCCGGGGGTGCTGGCGATGATCGAGCACCACGCCGTGCTGTACCGCGACCTCGAGGATCCGCTGGCGATGCTGCGTGCGCCGCGCGGTACCACCGCGCTGTCGCGCTACTGGCCCTACGCGGCGGGTCACGAGGGCGCCGCGTCCGACGCCGCCGGCACGCGCGCCTACACGCGGCTGATGGCCGCCTCGCAGGGCCTCGTGGCCGACGAGATCCTCGACGCCTATCCGGTCGGTCGGCACCGTTGCGTGCTCGACGTGGGGGGCGGCGACGGCACCTTCCTGCGTGCCGTGGCGCGGCGTGCCCCTGACGCGGCGCTGATGCTCGCCGACCTGCCCGCGGTCGCGGGGCAGGCCCGCGAGGCCTTCGCCGCCGCGGGCTTCGCAGCCCGCGTGACCCTGCACGGCGTGGATTTCAGGCGCGACCCGCTGCCGTCGGGTGCCGATCTTCTGACGCTCGTCCGCGTGCTCCACGACCACGACGACGACGTCGTCGCGCTGCTGCTGCGCAAGGCGCACGCGGCGCTGGCGCCAGGCGGAACGCTGCTGGTGGCCGAGCCGCTGGCCGACACGCCCGGCGCCCGCCGCATGGGCGACGCCTATTTCGGCATGTACCTGTGGGCGATGGGCAGCGGGCGGCCCCGCACCGGCGCCGAGCTCGCCCGGATGCTGCGCGAAGCCGGCTTCGAGTCGCCCCGCCGGCGGCCGACGCGGGTTCCGCTGCAGACCAGCGTGCTCGTCGCCCGGCGGCCGGGCTGAGCCCGTCGGCAGAGATGTACAGAATGATTGACACTGCAAAGCGTAAGCGTAAACTGACAGTCAGAACTCGAAGAAGGGCGGACCCTGCGTGGATCTGACTGGCAGCACACTCGCCGTGGTGGTCGAGGGGCCGGAGCGACTCAGCCTGTCGCGCCTGGCCCTCGATGCGCCCGATGACGATTCCGTGGTCGTCGACGTCGAGTGGAGCGGGATCAGCACGGGTACGGAGCGCCTGCTCTGGTCCGGGCGGATGCCGTCCTTCCCAGGCATGGGTTATCCGCTGGTGCCCGGGTACGAGACGGTGGGGCGCGTCCGCGAGGCGGGACCGCGCAGCCCGCTGCAGCCGGGCGAGCGCGTCTTCGTGCCTGGCGCACGCTGCTTCGGGCCCGTGCGCGGCCTGTTCGGCGGCGCCGCGGCGCGGCTCGTCGTGCCCTCCGCGCGCGTCACCCCGGTCGGCGAGGAACTCGGCGAGCGCGCGGTGCTGCTCGCGCTGGCGGCCACCGCCCGGCACGCGCTGGCGGCGCCCGGTGCGCAGCCCCCTGATCTCATCGTCGGTCACGGCGTCCTTGGGCGCCTGCTCGCTCGCGTCGCCATCGCCGCCGGCGCGCCGGCTCCCACCGTCTGGGAGCGCAATGCCGCGCGGGCCGGCGGCGCCTGCGGCTACGCCGTCGTCGCGCCCGAGGACGATCCGCGCCGCGACTACCGCAGCGTCTACGACGTCAGCGGCGACGCCACGATTCTCGATTCGCTGATCGGCCGCCTCGCGCCGGGCGGCGAAGTCGTGCTCGCGGGCTTCTACGTCGAGCCGCTGGCCTTCACGTTCGCGCCCGCCTTCATGCGCGAGGCGCGCATCCGCGTCGCTGCCGAGTGGAAGCAGGCGGACCTCGATGCCGTGCTCGCGATGGTCGCGTCCGGCCGGCTGTCGCTCGATGGCCTCATCACCCACCGGCGCGGCGCGGAAGCCGCTGCCGATGCCTACCACCAGGCCTTCGACGATCCGGCCTGCCTCAAGATGATCCTCGACTGGAGTCACCGCGCATGAGTACCCCTGGCGTCACGGTCTCGGTCCCCATCGAGAAGCTCAAGCGCAGCCTGCGCGCGGAGGCTGCCGTCGAACCGGAGGTGCCGGCCGCGGCGCCGGTGACGCGCGCCACCCAGATCATCGCGATCTACGGCAAGGGGGGCATCGGCAAGAGCTTCACCCTCGCCAATCTCAGCTACATGATGGCGCAGCAGGGCAAGAAGGTCCTGCTGATCGGTTGCGATCCGAAGAGCGACACGACCTCGCTGCTGTTCGGCGGCCGCGCCTGCCCGACCATCATCGAGACCTCCTCGAAGAA
>JBIIDW010000487.1:0-2816 GCA_044238215.1 Steroidobacteraceae bacterium | reverse complement strand
CGGGGAGGGGGGCCCGGGCGGGGGGTCAGGCCGCCTGGATCTCGATCCGCCGCGGCTGGCTGCGTGCCTGCTTGGCGATCGTCAGTTCGAGCACGCCGTTTGCGCTCCGCGCGCTGATCGCCGCGGCGTCGGCGTCCTCCGGCAGCGTGAAGCGTCGCAGGAACGTGCCGGAGAATCGCTCGCGCCGGCCGACGTGCTGCGCATCGGCGGGCGTGTCATCGGCGCGGCGCTCGGCGCGCAGCGTCAGCACGCCCTCGTGCGTCGTGATCTCGATGTCGGCGGGCGCGACTCCGGGCAGGTCTGCACGCAGCACGTAGCGGTCCGGCTGCTCGAGCACGTCGACGCTGGGCGCACGCGCGAACTCGCGGGTCTCGCGCGCGAGGTGGGCGGGAAGGGTCCAGTCGTAGCGGACGAGGGTCATGGGGGGTACTCCTGAGGGTCGATGGCGGGCCGTGTGGCGCATGACCCCGATCTGTGGTTCGTACGGGGCGTTTCAAGGGGGGCGGGTCCCCTGCCCGAGTCAAGTGACAAGCTGTGGAGAACGTGTGGGTTCGCTGTGCCCGGAATGGCACAAGATATTGATGCGGGCCGAGCGGGCCAGTCCGTGGGCGGAGCCGGAGCCGGAAAACGCGTTTCCGGGCCGAGAATCCCTTAACCATCTGTTTAAGAACAACTTTCGGGATTGGAATAAGTCGTATCGTCGGGCTTGACGGTGCCTCGTCGCGAAATTAGTCTGTTCCCCCGGACACAACATCTTGTGTGGCGTCGCGCCAGCAGGGTGGGGGTCGGGATCAGGGGAGCGCGGCTGTCTGACAGCAGCCGTACCAACGCGAGCAAAGCAGTTCGTGCCTCCGCCATGCGTGGCAGGCGCTGCGGCCCGTCGTTCCCTGAGTGTCGCGAACCAGCATATTCTCAGAGGGGAGCCGAAGGCCGCATGAACAGCGTCGTCAAGCTCGTCGCAAAGGACGTGGACAACATTCCCTTCCAGGAAGCCTCCCTGGACATCTGGGACAAGAAATACCGCCTCGTTTCCAAGGCCGGCGAACCGATCGACCGGACGATGGACGACACCTATCGTCGCGTCGCCCGCGCACTGGCCGACGTCGAACTGCCGGAGACGCGCGAACACTGGTTCGAGCGCTTCGTCTGGGCGCTGCGTCGTGGCGCGATTCCGGCCGGGCGCGTCACCTCGAACGCCGGCGCCCAGGAGCACAAGCCCGCCACCTCGACGATCAACTGCACGGTCTCGGGCACGATCCGTGACTCGATGGACGACATCCTCAACAAGGTCCACGAGGCGGGGCTCACGCTGAAGGCCGGTTGCGGCATCGGCTACGAGTTCTCGACGCTGCGCCCGCGCGGTGCATACGTCTCGGGTGCCGGCGCCTACACCTCGGGCCCGCTCTCGTTCATGGACATCTACGACAAGATGTGTTTCACGGTGTCTTCGGCCGGCGGTCGCCGCGGTGCGCAGATGGGCACCTTCGACGTCGGCCACCCTGACGCCATGGAGTTCATCCGCGCGAAGCGGGAGAACGGTCGCCTGCGGCAGTTCAACCTGTCGCTGCTGATCACCGACGAGTTCATGCAGGCCGTGCGCGAAGACCGCGAGTGGAAGCTCGCCTTCCCCGTCACGCTGAAGGAGTTCGACGGCGACGAGGCGGCGCTGGCCGATCCTGCCCGCTACGTCTGGCGCGAGTGGCCGATGACCGACGGCTACGTCGCCAGCGACACCGGCCTCGTGGCCTGCAAGGTCTACAAGACCATGCCTGCGCGGCGCATGTGGGACGTCATCATGTCGTCCACCTACGATTTCGCCGAGCCCGGCTTCATCCTCATCGACCGCGTCAACGAGATGAACAACAACTGGTGGTGCGAGAACATCCGCGCCACCAACCCGTGCGGCGAGCAGCCACTGCCGCCCTACGGGTCCTGCCTGCTCGGCTCGGTCAACCTCACGCGCTTCGTGCGCAACCCGTTCACCGAGTTCGCCGAGTTCGACTGGGCGGAGTACCGCGAGGTCGTCAAGGTCTTCACGCGCATGCTCGACAACGTCGTCGAGGTCAACGGCCTGCCCCTGGAGCAGCAGCGCGGCGAGATCCTGCGCAAGCGTCGCCACGGCATGGGGTTCCTCGGCCTCGGCAGCACCATGACGCTGCTCGGCATGAAGTACGGCTCGCCCGAGTCGGTGCGCTTCACCGAGGACGTGTCGCGCGAGATGGCGGTCGCGGGCTGGGAGGCGGCACTCGACCTGTCGCGCGAGAAGGGCCCGGCACCGATCATGAACGAAGAGTTCACGGTCACCGGCGAGATGCTGCGCAAGCGCCCGGAGATGGCGCGCGACGGCTGGAAGGTCGGCGCCAGGATCCCGGGCAGGCTGCTGCACGCGCGCTACAGCCGCTACATGCAGCGGGTGGCGGAGGTCGCGCCCGCGCTGGTGGAGCAGCTCGCGCAGGTCGGCGCACGCTTCACGCACCACTCCTCGATCGCCCCGACCGGCACGATCTCGCTGTCGCTCGCCAACAATGCGAGCAACGGCATCGAGCCGTCCTTCGCGCACCACTACTTCCGCAACGTGATCCGCGAGGGCAAGAAGTCGAAGGAGAAGGTCGACGTCTTCTCGTTCGAGCTGCTCGCTTACCGTGAGCTGGCGAACGCTCGCGCGATGCCGAACTCGTCGAACCCGGCGGAGAAGCTGCCCGATTACTTCACGACGGCCGACGACATCACGCCGCGTGAGCACGTCGACATCCAGGCCGCCGCCCAGAAGTGGGTCGACTCGTCGATCTCGAAGACGGCGAACGTGCCGACGGATT
>JBIIDW010000029.1:0-10170 GCA_044238215.1 Steroidobacteraceae bacterium | reverse complement strand
GGCGATGGCGACCGAAATGGCGGCGCTTTACGAGCGCATCGACGGCATGGAACGCGTGGCGGCAACCAAGGGCGTCATGCTGCGCGAGGAACTCGCGGCCTACCGGCCCGACGCCGAAGCGCAGGCCGAGCGCGAGGCCTGGCGCCAGCGCTTCCTGGAGCGGCTGTTCTACCTGCACCGCGAGGAAGTGGACGACCGGCTCGCCGAGGAGAACGACGCGCAGTACCAGAAGTTCCTCGACGACATCGCCTGAGCCGCCGCGCGGCGGTAGCATTGCGACCCTGCGCTGCCCCAGGCCGCGCGCCAGCACGGACACCCGCCTGTGAGCCAACGATCGACCCTCGCCGCCACCCTCGCCGCCACCCTGGCCACGCTCCTGCTCGCCGCGCTCGCCGCGCCGCCCGACGCCGCCGCCCAGGACGCGTCGATGGCGCAACCCGCCGCGAATCCGGTCATGGAGGCCCTGCGCGAGCGCGTCGAGGCCATCAACGCCAGCGGCGACGTCACGGTCGAGGGCGAGGCGCTGCGCGCCACGCGCACCCTGGCGCAGCTGTACCCGATGAACGGCTTCCAGCCGCTGTGGGACGGCCCCCGCCTGCGCGAACTGCTGAAGCTCATCGACGAGACCGTCAACGACGGGCTGACGCCGGCCGACTACCACCTCGAGGGCATGCAGCGGCTGATGGCGCGCGGCAACGACCTGCCGCCGCTCGAGCGCGCAAAACTCGACCTGCTCGCCTCCGACGCCTATTCGCTGATCCTCTACCACCTGTACTTCGGCAAGGTCGACCCGCTGTCGCTCGACTCCAACTGGAACTTCGACACGCGCGAGATCCGCGAGCAGGACGTGCTGCCGTTCCTGTACGACGCCATCGTGCAGGGCCGGATCCGCGAGACGGTCGAGCAGGTCAGGCCGGCGCACTGGATGTACCAGGCCGGCCGCGAGGCACTGTCGGCCTACCGCGCCATCGCGGCCATCGGCGGATGGCCGCGGATTCCAGAGGGTCCGACGCTGAAGGTCGGCATGACCGACCCGCGCGTGCCGCTGCTGCGCCAGCGGCTGGCGATCGAGGGCGACCTCGCCGCAGTCGGTGCGCCGGGCCAGCCGCCGGCGGGCGTCGACCCGGCGCTGTTCGACGCCGGGCTGGAGGCCGCCGTGAAGCGCGCACAGCGCCGCTACCGGCTGGGCGCGGACGGCGCGGTCGGCGCCGGCACGGTGCGCGCCCTGAACGTGCCCGTCGCGCAGCGCGTCGACCAGCTGCGGGTCAATCTCGAACGCGGGCGCTGGGTACTGCACGAGGTCAAGGAAGGCGACCTGGTGATCGTCGACATCGCGGGCTTCATCGTGCGCTTCGTGCGCGACCGCAAGACCGTCTGGGAGCGCCGCACCGTGGTCGGCCAGCCCTACCGCCAGACGCCGGTGTTCAAGGCCGCCATCGACCACATCGTGCTCAATCCGACCTGGACGGTGCCGCCCGGCATCCTCGAGAAGGACATCATGCCGCAGCTGCGGCGCAACGACCGCAGCGTACTTGCCCGCAAGAAGCTCAAGGTGCTCGACCGCAGCGGCCGCCCGCTCGACCCCTCGGGCATCGACTTCTCGAAATACTCGGCGCGGAACTTCCCGTTCACGCTGCGGCAGGACGCGGGCCCGGACAACGCGCTCGGCGCTGTGAAGATCATGTTCCCGAACCCGCACCTCGTGTACCTGCACGACACGCCGTCGAAGTCGCTGTTCGACGAGGACCTGCGGACCTTCAGCTCGGGCTGCATCCGCACCGAGCGGCCGCTGGAACTGGCGGAGCTGCTGCTGGCGGATCCGGCGAAGTGGAACCGCGCCGCCATCGACGCGGCCGTGGCCGGCGGCGAGACCCGCACCGTGCGCCTGCCGAAGAAGGTGCCGGTGCTGATCATCTACTGGACGGCGGACCGCGACGACGACGGCTCGGTGGTGTTCAAGCCCGACCCGTACCAGCGTGACGCGCGCGAACTGGCGGCCCTGAACCAGCCGTTCCGCGTGGGCCGTCGCGCGAAGCTCTAGCGCGGCACGGCGGCGCGGGAGCCTACTCGCCCTGCAGCTCGCGCTCGTGGAACTCGAGCGGCGCGCCGGCGCCCGGCGCGCGCAGCCGCAGCCGCGGCCCCTCGAACTCGACCTGGGTGCTCGACCCGAGGGCGGCGAGGAACGCGGCCTCGAACGCCATTCGCCCCGGCTCGCAGGCCATGCGGGTGGTGGCTGCACCGGCGAAGCGCACCTGGCCGGGTTCCGGTCCCAGTTCATAGCCGGCGTTCATGCGGTTGCAGCCGGCGTGGCCGCTGGCCCGGCCGGCGCGGAAGGTGAGGATCACGGGCTCGCCGTTGTCGCCGTGCGGCACGGCCTGGCCCTGCCAGTAGACGAGCTCCCAGCGCCGCGACTCCAGCCGACGGGCCGCATCCGCGGCGGGCAGCAGCTGCGCGCCACCGGTCGATGCGCCGCCGGAACCGCCGGGCATCACGCTGCAGGCGGCGAGCAGCAGCAGCGGACCGAGGCCGGCCAGGCGCAGCCCGGGCCCGAAGTTGCATCCAACCCGACGATGACGCATCACGATACCTCCTCACGGGCCTGACGCCCCTGCAGCGGGCGCGCCCCCATCATAACGCCGCGGCCCCAGCCGGCGCGCGCGGACCGGCGCGACCGGTACAATCGGCGCGCCAGCACCCCGCGAGACGCCCCCGTGGACATCTTCGAACTGCACGTTACCCAGATCGCACGCGTGGTCCAGATGGCGATCGCGCCCGCGTTCCTGCTGGGAGGCATCGGCACCTTCATCAACGTCATGACCGCGCGGCTGGCCCGTGTCATCGACCGGGCGCTGGAATCCGCGCGCGACGGCGACTTCGCGACCGCGCGCGAGGAGGAGGAAGCCGTGGCGCGGCTGCGCGACATGCTGGCGATCCGCGCCAAGCTGCTGAACCGCTCGATCGCGCTGTGCACCGTCGCAGCCGTGCTGATCTGCGGGCTGATCGGCCTGATGTTCCTCGACGCGCTGTTGCGCACCGACCTCTCGACCGCGATCGTGCTGCTGTTCATCGTGGCGATGCTGACGATGATGAGCGGCCTGGCGCTGTTCATGCGCGAGGTATTCGTGGCCACCGCGGCCCTGCGCGGCAGGCACATCCGCGGCGCGCGGGCGCCGTTGCGCGCCCAGGCCTAGCGCGCCCAGGCCCGGCCCGCCCCGGCGGGCCCGGCGGCCACGCCGTGGCTCCCTGCCGGCACGCGGTCGCCGCCCGGGGGGCCGATTTGCTAGCCTCGACGGGCCGACCAACGAAAACGGCAAGGGGGTTGTCGTGGAAGAAATGAGCCTGGCGCACGGCCTGGTGAAGTACCTGCACGTGCTGCTGTTCGTCTACTGGCTGGGTGGCGACGCCGGGGTGTACTACTCCAGCAAGTTCGTCACCAACGCCTCGCTGTCGCGCGACGCGCGCCTGACGGCCTTCAAGATCTTCGTCAACCTCGACATGCTGCCGCGCTACTGCCTCGCGCTGATGCTGACGGTCGGCGGCGTGCTGGCGGAGTTCATCGGCTACGAGCACCCGCTGTGGCAGACCATCGCCATCGTGGCCCTGGGTCCGATCTGGGTCTGGGTCGTGCACACGATCCACGTCAAGGAAGGCACCGAGTTCGGCCGCAAGCTCGCGGCGCTCGACCGCAAGTTCCGCGTGTTCATGATCGTGGCGATCGTCGCCTCGGTGGCCTACCACTGGGTCACCGGGCCGCTGCAGCCCTATCCCTGGCTGGCGGCCAAGCTGCTGATCTTCGCCTTCCTGATCTTCTGCGGCTTCATGATCCGCCTGAAGATCCCGCCGTTCATCGAGGGCTTCAGGACGCTCGCGACCACGGGGCCGACCCCGGAGAGCGACCGCATGATGAGCGAAGGCATGGGCGCCTGCAGGCCCTACGTGCTGATCATCTGGGCCGGCGTGGCGATCTCCGCCCTGATCGGCATCCTCAAGCCGGGCCAGGGCCCGATCGGCTGATGCGCAACGGCGCGGTGACGGCCGCCGCGTGGCTGGTCGTCGCCGCGGCGCTCCCCGATGCCGGGGCGGCCGAACTGGTCGGCTTCGCGAACTGGCCGGCCGACAGCTTCGCCGGCGGGCCACCCTCGGGGCAGTACACGGCCGAGGGCCGTCGGCTGCCGCAGGCGCGCTTCGCGGCGCAACCGGTGCAGGGCGTCAGCGCGATCAAGCCGGGCCCTCGCCCCGGCAGCTGGTGGGCGCTGTCCGACAACGGCTTCGGCAGCCGCGCGAACAGCTTCGACTACCGGCTCGCGATCTACCTGTTCGAAGCCGACCCGGTTGCCGGCCGGGTGCGGCTGGAGCGCCGCATCGAACTGCGCGACCCGGCGCGGCTCTTCCCGTGGCGCCTGACCGAGGAGTCGCTGCCGGAGCGCCCGCTGACCGGCGCCGACGCCGACCCCGAGAGCCTGGTCGTGATGCCCGACGGCAGTTTCTGGGTCGGCGAGGAGCACGGCCCCTGGCTGCTGCACTTCTCACCCGACGGTGCGCTGCTGGAGCCGCCCTTCGCCTTGCGGCGCCCCGACGGCGCGGTGCTGCGCTCGGCTTCGAACCCCGAAGTGCTGGCGGGCGCAGCGACCGCCGACCTGCGGGCCTCGAAGGGCTTCGAGGGCCTCGCGCCGGGTCCGTCGCCGGGCACGCTGCTGGCCATGCTCGAAGGCCCGATTCCGGGCGACGCGGCCGACGAGCTCAGGCTGTTCGAGTTCGACCTCGCGCGGCGCGACTGGACGGGACGCAGCTGGCGCTACCGGCTCGACTCGGCGACGCACGCCGCCGCGGAACTCGCGGTGCGCGACGACGTCTACCTCGTCATCGAGCGCGACGACGGGCACGGGGACGCCGCCCGCTTCAAGCGGATCTTCTCGCTGCGGCTGCCGCCGGACGGCGCCGCCGCAGCCGCGGGAGCGCCGACGATCGACCGCCGGCCCGTCGTCGACCTGCTCGACATCGCCAACCCGCGCAGGCTCGCCGGCGCGGGAGCGCGGTTCCGGTTCCCGTTCTACACGCCCGAGGCGGTGCACGCGCTCGGCCCGACACGGCTGCTCGTGGTGGCGGACAACAACTTCCCCGCCACCGGGGGCCGGCGCGCCGCGGAACGGGACGGCACAGAGTGGATATGGCTCGAGGTGAACCCGTGAGACACCTGCGGACCGCCCTGCTGGTCCTGGCGATCGCCGGCGCAGCGGGCTGGCTGGCGTGGAGCCGCTTCCGGCCGCCGGAAGTGACGCTCGTGACGCCGACGCGCGGCCCCGCGATCGACGCCGTCTACGCGACCGGCCTGGTGGAACCATCGCTGGAGGTGCGCGTCGCGCCCCGGACCGGGGGCCGCCTGGCCGAGCTCAGGGTCGACGAAGGCGACGTCGTCAGGCCGGGGCAGCTGCTGGCGCGGCTCGAGGACGACGAGCTGCGTGCATCGGTCGCGGAACTCGAGGCGCGCGAAGCCTATGCGCGCGCGCAGCACGAGCGCAACACCACGCTGCGCGCCTCCGGGCTGATCGCGCAGGAGCCCGTCGACCGTGCGCGCAGCGACCTCGACGCCGCACGCGCCTCGTTGCGTCGCGCCCGCGAGCAGCTCGGCTACACGCGGCTCGTCGCGCCCACCGCCGGCCGGGTCATCCGCCGCGACGGCGAGGTGGGCGAGTACGTCGCGGTGAACCAGGTGCTCTTCTACCTCGCGGGCCAGGCACCACTGCGGGTCGCGGCGGAAGTCGACGAGGAGGACGTGCCGCGGATCCGCCCGGGCCTGCCGGTGATGCTGCGCACCGACGCCTTCCCCGACCGGGTGTTCGACGGCACGGTGTCCGAGATCACGCCGCGCGGCGATCCGGTGTCGCGCTCCTACCGCGTGCGCATCGCGCTGCCGGGGAACCCACCGCTGCAGGTCGGGATGACCACCGAGGCCAACATCGTGCTCGAGCGCCGCGACGCCGCGCTGCTGCTGCCGGCCACCGCGGTCGTCGACGACGCCGTCTGGCGGATCGAGGGCGGCAGGGCCGTGAGGCAACCGGTGCGCGTCGGCGTGCGCGCGACCGACCGGGTCGAGATCCTCGACGGCCTGGCCGCCACCGGGCGCGTCATCGCCACTCCGCCCGCCGGCCTGCGCGAGGGCGCGCGCGTCGAGGTTCGCGCCAACAAGTGAACCTGCTGCTCGACATCGCCCTGTCGCACCTGCGCAGCCGGCGACGCCAGACCTTCGTATCCCTGCTGGGGGTGGTGCTCGGAGTCGGCTTCTTCCTCGCGGTGTCGGCGCTGATGCGCGGCTCGGAACTCGACCTGATCGAGCGGCTCGTCGACAGCGCCCCGCACATCACCGTTCGCGACGAGTTCCGGGACCCGCATCCGCAGCCGGCGGCGATGCGTTACCCGGACGGCGCGGTGGCGATACGCGGCGTCAAGCCGCGCGCGGAGCGCCGCGGCATCCGCCAATACGCGCAGAAGCTCGCGACGATCGACGCGCTGGGCGGAGTGCAGGCGGCGCCCGTACTCGTCGGCCAGGCCATCTTCAGCTTCGCCGGGCGCGACGAGGCCGTCACGCTGTCGGGCATCGTGCCCTCGCGGATGCAGGCCGTCAGCACGATCGAGGAGGACATCGTCGAGGGTCGCCTCGAGTCCATCGACGTCAACGCCAACGGCATCATCGTCGGCCGGGCGCTCGCGCGAAAGCTCAGTCTCGCGATGGGCGACACGGTGTCGGTGGTCTCGCCGGCCGGCAACGTGAGGGCAATGAAGATCGTCGGCCTGTTCGAGACCGGCAACGCCAGCTACGACGAGAGCCAGACCTTCGCGCGGCTGACGCGCGTGCAGGCGCTGATGAATCGCCCGAACGTGGCGAACATGATCGTGATCCGCCTCGATGACGCCTACCGGGCGCGCGACGTCGCGGCGCTGATCGAGCGCTCGACGGGCTACAAGTCCGTGTCCTGGCAGGAGGCGAGCAAGGACCTGCTCGACGCGCTCGCGGTTCGCAACGTCATCATGTACACGGTCGTCGGCGCGATCCTGCTGGTTGCCTGCTTCGGCATCTACAACGTCATCTCCACGGTGGTGCTGGAGAAGACCCGCGACATCGCGATCCTGAAGTCGATGGGCTTCCACGCCCGCGACGTGCGACGGATCTTCGTCATCGAAGGCGCGATCATCGGGCTCGGCGGCAGCCTGCTCGGAATCCTGTTCGGCAGCGGGCTGATGCGCGCGATGGAACAGGTGGAGATCCGCCCGCCGGGCGCGACCGAGCCGATCAACCTGCCGGTCTACTGGGGCGCCGACCAGTTCGTGCTGGCGGCCGCTTTCGCCGTCGGCTCCGCCGTGATCGCCGCGTGGCTGCCCGCGCGCAAGGGCGGCCGCGTGCAGCCCGTCGACATCCTGCGGGGTGCGGCGTGAGCGTGCTCGTCGCGGAGCGGATCACCCGGGTGCTGCAGGGCGAGCTGCCGGTCACGCTGGTGCAGGACGCCGACGTGACGATCGAGCGCGGCGAATTCGTCGTGATCCGCGGCCCGTCGGGCTCCGGCAAGTCCTCGCTGCTCTACCTGCTCGGCCTGCTCGACCGGCCCACCTCGGGCCGGCTGCTGCTCGACGGCGAGGACACCAGCGGCTTCGACGAGGACCGCCTCGCCGAGACCCGGCTCGCCAAGCTCGGCTTCGTGTTCCAGTTCCACTTCCTGCTGAACGAATTCTCGGCCACCGACAACGTGATGATGCCGATGCGCCGGCTCGCGCGTCTCGAGCGCGCCGCGCAGCGGGTCCGCGCGCTGCAGCTGCTGGCGGACCTCGGGCTGCAGGGCCACGAGCACAAGCGCCCGTCGCAGCTCTCGGGAGGCCAGCGCCAGCGGGTGGCGATCGCACGCGCGCTGGCCAACGACCCGCTGGTGATCCTCGCCGACGAGCCCACCGGCGCACTCGACACGCGCTCGGCGGACAACGTGCGCACGATCCTGCGCGAACTGGCCACCGCGCAGGGCCGCAGCATCGTGGCCGTCACGCACGACATGAACTTCGCCTCGGTGGCGGACCGGCAGATCGAGATCGTCGACGGCCGGATCGTGTCCTGATCAACCCTTGCCGATCGACCGGAGTCCCCATGACCGACACCCATACCCCTCGCCCACGCCGCGCCTATGCCGACGGCCCCTGGGGCCAGCTGCACTTCCACGACACCGGCACGGGACATCCGCTGGTGCTGCTGCACCAGGCGCCGGTGTCGGCGCGGCAGTTCGACCCCGTGTACGCGCGGCTCGCCGCGCTGGGCGTGCGCGCGATCGGCGTCGACATGCCGGGCTTCGGCATGTCGGACCCGCCGCCTTTCGTGCCTCGCGTCGAGGACTACGCGAAGGCCATCCCCGCGGTGCTCGACCACCTCGGGCTCGCGCGCGCCGACGTGCTCGGCCACCACACCGGGGCGCTGGTGGCGACCGAGGTCGCGCTGCAGTTCCCCTCGCGCGTCGACCGGCTGATCCTGAACGGGCCGCTGCCGCTCACGGAGGCGGAGCGCGCGTCCGGCATGGAATGGGTCACGCGCGACGAGATCGGCTTCACGCATCGGCCGGACGGATCGCATCTCGTGAAGCTCTACGGGATCCGCTACGGCATGGCGGCCGGCAGCGTGCCGCCCGAAACGGTGACGCGCTACGTGGTCGAGACGCTGATGGGCTATGGGCCGTTCTGGTACGGCCACCACGCCGCGTTCCAGTACGACCACGGCCCGGCGATCGCGCGGCTCACGCACCGCACGCTGATCCTGACCAACACCGGGGACCAGATCTACGAGAACGCCAAGGCCACGCACCGCATGCGACCGGACTTCGGGTACGTGGAACTCGAGGGCGGCGGCATCGACGTGACCGACCAGCTGCCCGAGGCCTGGGCGGGCGCCGTGGCGGCGTTCGTCAGCGCGGGCCGCTGAACGCCCGCCTCAGGGCACGAGCACCGTCGAGCCGGTGGTGCGGCGCGCCTCGAGGTCGCGGTGTGCCTGCGCGGCGTCGGCAAGCGCGTAGCGCTGCCCGATGCGCAGCTTCACCTTGCCCGAGGCCACGACGCGGAACAGCTCGCGCGCCGCGGACTCGAGGTCCTTGCGCGCGGCGATGTAGGCGAACAGCGAGGGGCGGGTCAGGAACAGCGAGCCGCGCTTCGACAGTTCCAGCGGCGAGATCAAGGGCGGCGGGCCCGAGGCGTTGCCGTAGCTGACCATCATGCCGAGCGGCCGCAGGCAGTCGAGGGACTCCATGAAGGTGTCCTTGCCGACCGAGTCATAGACCACGGCGACGCCGGCGCCCTTGGTGAGGCGGCGCACGTTCTCGAGGATCGGGTCGCGGCCCATGACCAGCACGTGGTGGCAGCCGTTCTTCGTCGCCAGCGCGGCCTTGGCGTCGCTGCCGACGACGCCGATCACCTTTGCGCCGAGCGCCCGGGCCCACTGGCAGAGGATCAGGCCCACGCCGCCGACCGCAGCGTGCACCAGGATCCAGTCGCCCCGCCTGACGCGATAGGTGCGCCGCAGCAGGTAGTGGGCCGTGAGGCCCTTCAGCATCAGCGCCGCGGCCTGCTCGTCGGAGATGGCGCGCGGCAGCTTGACCAGGCGCGCCGCCGGCACGTTCCGCAGCTCGCTGTAGCTGCCGGGCGCGGTGTGCACGTAGGCGACACGGTCGCCCTTGCGCAGGCCCTTGACCTTGCGGCCGACCGCGGTGACGACACCCGCGGCCTCGCGGCCGAGACCGCCCGGCAGCGGCATCGGGTAGAGCCCCGAGCGGTCGTAGACGTCGATGTAATTGAGGCCGACGGCCGTGTGCCGAAGCTGCACCTCGCCTTCGGCGGGCGCACCGGGGTCGAAGTCCTCGAAACGCAGGACTTCGGGCCCGCCGGCCTCGTGGATGCGGATGGCCTTCGGCACGGCCAGGCTCAGAGTGCCGACTCGTCCGTCTCGCCGGTGCGGATGCGGATGACGCGGTCGATGTCGGTGATGAAGATCTTGCCGTCGCCGACCTTGCCGGTCTTGGCCGCCTTGACGATGGCGTCGACCACCTGGTCGACGAGCTCGCTGCGCACCGCGACCTCGATGCGGGTCTTGGGCACGAAGTCGACCACGTACTCGGCGCCGCGATAGAGCTCGGTGTGGCCGCGCTGGCG
>JBIIDW010000486.1:0-2817 GCA_044238215.1 Steroidobacteraceae bacterium | reverse complement strand
CGCCTGAGCGCACAAGGGTACGGATACCGGGTCGTCAATGCCAGCGTCAGCGGGGAAACCACGACCGGTGGGCTCGCCCGGTTGCCGCGCGCCCTGACCCTGCACAAGCCGGAGATCGTGATCCTGGAGCTGGGCGCCAACGACGGCCTGCGTGGCCTGCCGCTGGAGACGACGCGGGCCAACCTCGCCCGGATGGTGGACCAGTCGGTCGGCGCCCGCGCCCGGGTGCTGCTGGTGGGCATGAAGATCCCGCCGAACTACGGGCCGCGCTACGCCGACGGCTTCGAGAAGATCTTTCAGGATCTCGCCACCGAGCGTCGGCTCGCGCTCGTGCCCTTCTTCCTCGAGCGGGTCGCGCTCAGTCCCGGCATGATGCAGGACGACGGGCTGCACCCGACCGCGGCGGCGCAGCCGGTCATGCTCGACACGCTGTGGCCGCAGCTCAAGCCGATGCTGCGGCGCTGAGAACCAACGGCCCGCGGGGGCGGGCGCATCGAAAGGGAGGGACCCCGACGTGCAGAAACCCTGGCTCCAGTCGTATCCGGCCGGCGTGCCGGCCGAAATCAACCCGGACCGCTATGCCTCGCTCGTCGAGATGCTCGACGAGTGCATCGGGCGTTTCGCGGACCGCCCGGCGTTCGTGCAGATGGGCCGCGCCATCAGCTTCCGCGAGCTCGACGAGCAGTCGAGGGCCCTGGCGGCGTGGCTGCAGTCGCTGCCCGGGTTCACCAAGGGTAGCCGCGTGTCGATCATGCTGCCCAACGTCCTGCAATACCCCATCGCGATCGTCGGGGTGCTCAGGGCGGGCGGTATCGTGGTCAACACGAACCCGATGTACACCGCGCGCGAACTGGAGCACCAGCTGACCGATTCGGGCGCCGAGGTCATCGTGATCCTCGAGAACTTCGCGCACGTGCTCGCCGACGCAATCGGGCGCACACCCGTCCGGCACGTCGTGGTCACGAGCGTCGGCGAGTGGCTGGGCTTCCCCAAGGGGACCATCGTCGACTACGTGGTGCGGAACGTGAAGAAGGCCGTGCCCGCCTGGAGCATCGCCGGAGCGCTGAGGCTGCGGGAGGTCATCGCGGCGGGCCGCGGGCGTGCACTGCAGCCGGTGGCGACCGGTGCGTCGGACATTGCGTTCCTGCAATACACCGGCGGCACGACCGGCGTTTCCAAGGGCGCGATGCTCACGCACCGGAACATCGTGGCGAACGTGCTGCAGTCGGCGGCCTGGGTGTCTTCGGCGTTCGACTCGACGCGCCCGCAGACACTGATCACGCCGCTGCCGCTGTACCACATCTTCGCGCTGACCGGGAATTGCCTGCTGTACATGATGCTGGGCTGGCGAAACGTGCTGATCACCAACCCGCGCGATTTCCCGGCCTTCGTGAAGACGCTGAAAGGCGAGCGGTTCGCCTACATCAGCGGTGTGAACACCCTGTTCAACGCGCTGCTGAACACCCCGGGCTTCGACAGCATCGATTTTCGGGACCTGAAGGTGTCGCTCGGCGGCGGGATGGCCGTCCAGCGCGCCGTCGCCGAGAGGTGGAAAGCCGCAACCGGCAACGTGCTGACACAGGCGTGGGGCCTGACGGAGACCTCGCCTGCCGCGTGCATCAATCCCCCTGGCGAGGACTTCAATGGCGCCATCGGCCTGCCGATTTCTTCCACGGAGGTCGGCATCTGCGACGACGCCGGGAACCTGCTGGCGATCGGCGAGCACGGCGAGATCTGCGTCCGCGGTCCGCAGGTCATGGCCGGCTATTACAACCGGCCCGACGAGACCGCGAAGGTGATGCTGCCGGACGGCTGGCTGCGCACAGGCGACGTCGGGCGGATGGACGAGCGCGGCTACGTGTTCATCGAGGATCGCAAGAAGGACATGATCCTCGTGTCCGGCTTCAACGTGTATCCGAATGAGGTCGAGAGCGTCATCGCGCATCACCCGGGGGTGCTGGAAGTCGCCGCGGTGGCCCAGCCGGACGAGCGCTCCGGTGAGGTGGTGGTCGTGTTTGTCGTGAAGAAGGACCCGTCGTTGACGGCCGAAAGCGTGATTGATCACTGCCGGAAGGAACTGACCGCCTACAAAGTGCCGAAGCACGTTTACTTCAGACCGGACCTGCCGAAGACGAACGTCGGGAAGATCCTGCGGCGCGCGCTGCGCGACGAGGCCGCGGGGATGGGTTAGGGCGAGAAATAAAGGAGAAGACCTGGACGCCCGCCGTAATTGGTTGGCGTTTCCTGCGGTCCGGTTTTGCGGAAGCGACCCGTCGCGACTCAAGCCATTCGTTGATCGTCTCGACGAATATTTCGCCCTGCTCCGTCGCGAATTCGACAAATTCCGCTTCAAGGTGGGCAGGGAGGTCGCGCACTACCGCCGCGCGTTCGAGAAGGGGGGCTTGGCTCGAGCCGCTCCGTATGTTTCCAAGAACTGTATCGAGAAGCCGCGCGATGGTGTCAGTGACATACGAGGCCACTTCAGGGCCATTCGCACGGAGCTGAGCAACGGTCGCGGTTGGACGGAAGAAGCCGTCCCGCGAGCGTCTAATGAGTCCCTGTTTTCGTAGGGCCGACAAGAGTTCGGGAGTTTCAGCAGAGTCTACGTGGTCGGCGACCAAGCTCATTAGACTTGGGCGGGGTCCGTCTAATGAGAGAGGTCTTGGTCGCCCGGCGGCGTCAATGTACGGTGGGCGCCGATGCCAACTGTACACAAGCTTCCCGAGCGCGACGTGGAGCGCACCGCCGTGCAGCGTCGCAGAATTCGAGGAGCGAAGCGACCGGCGAGCGGGGGACAAAGGGGATTTCTCGTTCGGC
>JBIIDW010000484.1:0-2818 GCA_044238215.1 Steroidobacteraceae bacterium | reverse complement strand
TCACGGCCCTCTGGTGCGGTCTGCCGGCGCTGGGCATCGTGCTGCTTTGGCTCGGCTTCCAGGACACCGTCATCGTCTCGCTGGTCAGCGCTCACCTGCCCGCCGAGGTCCGCACGCTGCCTGCCGCCCAGTTCGGGCTCTTCATCAACGACATGCGCAACGTCGTGGCCGGCAACATCGGCGCCGACCAGGTCTCGGCGGCAACGGCCGCGGCGGCCAGCGAGTACCTGCGGCTGCGCTCGCTCGCCCGTCTCGCGATCACGGCGCTCGCGTTCGCGGTGGGCATCGTCGCGATCCTGATCGTGCGCTCGAGGATCCGCGCGGACCTGCGGGCACGCAATTCGGTGGAGCGGGTGCTCGAAGGCCTGCTGTTCCTGTGTTCGACGATCGCGGTCCTGACGACGCTCGGCATCGTCCTGTCGGTGGTCTTCGAGGCCGCCCGCTTCTTCGGCGTGGTGTCGCCGTTCGAGTTCCTGTTCGGTCTGAACTGGAGTCCGCAGATGGCGATCCGCGCGGACCAGGTCGGCTCGTCCGGGGCATTCGGCGCGGTGCCCCTGTTCGCCGGCACCCTGCTGATCTCGCTCGTCGCGATGATCGTCGCCGTGCCGATCGGACTGTTCTCGGCGATCTACCTCGCGGAGTACTCCCCGCAGCGCGTCCGCAAGGTCGTCAAGCCCCTGCTCGAGGTCCTGGCCGGCGTGCCGACGGTCGTCTACGGCTTCTTCGCGGTCGTGACCGTCGGGCCCGCGCTGCGCGCCTGGGGCGAGGCCGTGGGGCTCGAGGTGGCGGGCGAGAGCGCCCTGGCGGCCGGTCTCGTGATGGGCATCATGATCATTCCGTTCGTATCGTCGTTGGCCGACGACATGATCACCGCCGTTCCGCAGAGCCTCCGCGACGGAGCATACGCGCTCGGCGCAACGCGCTCTGAAACGATCCGTCAGGTGGTGCTGAGGGCAGCGCTGCCGGGCATCGTCGGCGGCATCCTGCTCGCAATCTCCAGGGCGATTGGCGAGACCATGATCGTGGTGATGGCGGCCGGTCTCGCCGCCAACCTCACCGCCAACCCGCTCGAGGCCGTCACGACCGTCACGGTCCAGATCGTGACGCTGCTCGTGGGCGACCAGGAATTCGACAGTCCGAAGACACTCGCGGCGTTTGCCCTGGGCCTCGTGCTGTTCGTCGTGACCCTCGTGCTGAACATCATCGCCCTGTACGTCGTGAGGAAGTACCGTGAACAGTACGAGTGACGCGGCTCCACCGCCGCGGCCGCTGCGCACCGCTGCCGAGACCCAGGCGCTGGTCGCGCGCAGCCTACGTCGCCGCTATCGGGCCGAGGCCCGCTTTCGCGCCTACGGGGTGATGGCCGTCGCCGCCGGCGTGCTGTTCGTCCTGTTCCTGTTCGGGACGATCTTCTCTCAGGGCTTCACGGTATTCCGCCAGGCGTACGTGCAGTTGCCCATTTACTACGATGCGGAAACCATCGACCCGGCGGGCACGCGGCTGCGTGACGATCTCGTGGTGGCCGACTACCAGGCGCTGATCCGCAGTGCGTTGCGCGAGCGCTTCCCGGCCGTCGAGGGCAGGAGGGAGCTCAGGCAGCTCTACGGGCTGGTCAGCAGCGCCGCGTCGGTGGAACTGCAGCGCCGCGTCGTGTCCGATCCCTCGGTGCTGGGTCGACGCGAGACCGTATGGCTGCTGGCCGACGATACCGTCGACATGCTGCTGAAGGGCGCGACGTCGCGAACGGCGACGGAGGACGAACGGCGCCTGACCGACGCCCAGGTGGTGTGGATCGACGCCCTCGAGGCGGCGGGAGTCCTCGAGCTGCGCTTCAATCGCGCGTTCTTCTCGAACGGCGACTCCCGTGACCCCGAGCAGGCGGGGGTGCGCGGCGCGCTGGTCGGCTCGTTGTTCACGCTGCTGATCACCCTCGTGTTGTCGTTCCCCATCGGCGTCGCGGCGGCCGTTTACCTGGAGGAGTTTGCGCCGCGCAACCGCCTGACCGACCTCATCGAGGTCAACATCAACAACCTCGCCGCGGTGCCCTCGATCGTCTTCGGACTGCTCGGGCTTGCCGTGTTCATCGGCTTCTTCGGGCTGCCCCGGTCCGCTCCCCTCGTCGGCGGCTTCGTGCTCACGCTGCTGACTTTGCCGACGATCATCATCGCCTCGCGTGCGGCCCTGAAGGCCGTGCCGCCATCCATCCGCGAGGCCGCGCTGGGCATGGGTGCCTCCAGGATCCAGACGGTGGCCCACCACGTGCTTCCGCTGGCCATGCCCGGGATGCTCACCGGCGCAATCATCGGCATGGCCCGGGCGCTGGGCGAAAGCGCGCCGCTGCTGATGATCGGCATGGTGGCCTTCATCGTCGACGTTCCCGGCGGCGTTTTCGATCCCTCGACCGCGCTTCCCGTCCAGGTCTTCCTCTGGTCGGACCTGCCCGAGCGAGGCTTCGTCGAGCGTACGTCCGGGGCGATCATCGTACTGCTGGCGTTCCTGCTGGTCATGAACGCGACGGCCGTGATCCTCCGCAGCCGGTTCGAGAAGCGCTGGTAAACCGTGACACCCGCAATCCGCGAGAATCAGACCATGAACGATGCCGACCTCGCCCCCCGCCACGCTCCAGCGGTCGAAGCCGCGAGGAAGCCGGGGCTGCCCCTGCCGGCCGGCATGCGGACGATCGGCGGAGTCGCCGTCGAAGATCCGGTGTTTTCCTGCCGCAACGTCGATGTCTTCTACGGCGACAAGCACGCCATCAAGGGCGTGAACATCGACATCGGCCGCAAGCAGGTGCTCGCCATGATCGGCCCCTCGGGCT
>JBIIDW010000485.1:0-2818 GCA_044238215.1 Steroidobacteraceae bacterium | reverse complement strand
GCCGTACGGCCTACGTCGACCGGGTGATGCGCGCGGCGCAGTCGGAGCTCGAGGAACTGACCGCCCGCGGCATGCCGAAGAGCGAGGCGGAGGTCGTCGCGGCCGTCGAGGCCTGAGCGCGGCTCAGGCGAGCGCGTCGGTGGCGACCGGCCTCGCGAACAGGTAAGCCACCCCGGCTGCGAGCAGGGGCAGGATGCCGGCCACCGTGAAGGCCCACTGCCAGCCGTACACCGGCACGACCAGCGCCGTGGCGAGCGGGCCGAAGGCCACGCCGAGATTCACGCCCAGCGATCCGGAGAAACTGACGGCGGTCGCGCGCAGGTGGGCCGGGAAATTCTCGGCCGTGAAGGTGAAGATCACCGCCGTGGCACCGTAGAAGAAGAACGTGGTGACGCAGAACGCCACCGTGGTGGCGGTGACGCCGTCTGCCATCCAGATCGTCCAGCCGAACGCCAGCGCCCCCAGCCAGATCCACAGGATGATCACGGTGCGGCGGCTCAGCAGGAACTCGCCGACGACCGCCGCCAGTACGTAGCCCAGCGCGCCGACGGCGTAGGAGATGCCGACCAGCGTGCTCGCCTGCGCGAAGCTCCAGCCACGGGCCTCCTGGAAGTAGGCCACCAGCAGGATGGTCGCGCCGTAGGCGAACACCTGCAGGAACTGGCCCAGGAACAGCACGATCGTCCGGTAGCGGTACTCGGGCGTGAACAGCGCGGCCGTGCTGACCGGCTTCTCGTGCGCGCGCGCCGCGCGCGAGGCCTCCCAGGCGGGCGGCTCGCGCAGGTAACGGTGGAAGACCCAGGCCACCGGCAGGCCCAGCAGCGCCAGCAGGAAGACCTTGCGCCAGCCGGCCGGGTCCGCTTCCGCGTCCCAGACGAGGGGCACGAAGACGAGCGCGGCGAGCGCCCAGCCGATCGGGTAACCGACCTGCAGGATGCCCGACAGCAGCCCCCGGTACCGCGCAGGGGCCTCTTCGAGCACCAGCGTGCCGGTCAGGGGCGACTGCGCGCCGGCCGTGGCGAATCCGAGCACGCGCAGCGTCAGCAGCGACAGCGTGCTGTGCGACCAGAACATCGCGCAGACGAAGACGGGCGTCGCGAGCATGCTCCAGAGCAGCGTGCGCTTGCGCCCGATCCGGTCTGCGAGCACGCCGATCTGGGTCACGACGATGCCCGCGACGATGAAGGTGAGGCACAGGTAGAGCCCGCGCTCGGTTTCCGTCCAGCCGAACTCGTCCTTGACCTGGGTCAGCACGAGCGCGAACAGGGAGTGATCGAGGTTCGCGAACGACAGTCCCACCAGCGCGATCAGGAATGCCCGGAGGGGGTAGCCGCTGAGCTTTTCGGGCATTCGGAGGTTCCTGTGCGAAGGGCCGCAAACGAAAAGGGCCCCGTTCGTCGAACGGGGCCCCTGGGTGGATGCCGTGGCGACGCCGCTCCCGCGTCAGCCGGTGCCGGCGGGTGCGCCGGCGCGGCCCGCGTGAATGGCCCAGAGCTTGCCGAGGCGCTCCATGGTCGCGTCGCCCTTGACTGCCTGGAAGCTCTTGACGGCTTCAGCGGCATTGCCCGCCTTGAGCTGCGCCTGACCGAGCGCGAGCTGGGCCTCGGCCGGGTTGCGCACGTTGCCCTTGCCGATGCCGCGCTGGATGGCGGCGATGGCCTCGGCATACTGGCCGTAGCTGAGGAACGCCTGCCCCATCCGCACGTCCACCTGGCCGTTCTTGTTGGCTGCAGCTGCCTGGGCGGTCTTGCCCAGCGAGGCCTTGTCGGTGGCCGACTGGGCCTTGGCCGTGGCGAGCATCCGGTTGGCCGTTTCGAGGGTCTTCGGGTCGGCAAAGGACTTCTTGGCGATTGCCGATTCCAGGGCGGACTGGGCCTCGCCCGGGAAGCCCTTGTCGAGCGCGATCTGCGCCATCTCGAGATAGTCCTCGCCGCGGCGCATGCCGCCGACCGTGGAAGCCAGGCGGTAGATCTGCAGCGTGGCGTCGTCCGTGGGCATGCCGGAGAGCATCAGGATGACGAGGTTGGACCAGGTCTCCGGCTTGGGGTGATGCTGGGCCTGCTTTTCCAGCGCCTGCATCTTGCACGGATCGTCGTCGAGCTTGATGCAGCCGCTGAGGTAGAGCTGCAGCGCCGTCTCGCCGGGAACCCCGCCCGCCTTCTCGGTTTCTCCGACCCAGCCCTGCAGGAAACCCACGGTGCCCTTGTAGTCCTGCTGCAGGTAGTACGACTGCGCGACCAGCAGCCGCACCTCGTCGTTGGCGCTGCCGTCCTGGATGGCGCGCTGGCCGAACTGGATCGCCTTCGTATAGTCCTTGGCGCTGTAGTTGATCTGCATCAGCAGTCGCAGCAGCGTCGCACGCCGCGCGGCGTCGGTGAACTCGGAGTCGAGCACCGCCTCGAAGGCCTTGGCAGCAGTGGCGTTGTCGCCCGAGCGGATCGCGCAGAAGCCGAGCATCTCGTTGACGACGAAGGTGTCGTAGGCCGTCTTGGTCGGGAACGCGTCGGCTTCCTTCGCCTTCGCGATGCATTCCGCCCAGTTTTCCTCTTTGCTGGCCTTCTGCGACGCCGACAGCGGCTTGACCAGGGCCTTGGTCAGCGCTGGCGGCTTGGGCGCAGCGGCCTTGTCCTGGCCCAGTGCCGGGCTGGACAGCGCCGCCGAGACCGCGACCACGAGGAGAGGCAGAAAGATCGAGCGGTTCATGGTGTGGACCTCCGAGGCAGGGGACCGGCGTCAGGCCGCGCGCAGCGCCCAGAGCTTCGCCAGGCGCTCGAGGTTGGGGTCGCCCTTCACGGCGCGGAAGGCCCTGACCGCATCG
>JBIIDW010000483.1:0-2820 GCA_044238215.1 Steroidobacteraceae bacterium | reverse complement strand
TGCCGAACTCGCGCTTGAGTTCCTTCAGCAGGTTGACGATCTGCGCCTGGATCGACACGTCCAGCGCGCTGACCGGTTCGTCGCAGACCAGCAGCTTCGGTCGCAGCACCATGGCCCGCGCAATGCCGATGCGCTGGCACTGGCCGCCGCTGAACTCGTGCGGATAGCGGTTCACCACGTCCGCGGGCAGGCCGACGCGTCCGAGCATCTCAACGACGCGGGCGCGACGCGCCGCCGCGTCGAGGTCCCGCGCGTGCACCCGCAGCGGCTCGGCCACGATCTCGCCGACCGTCATCCGCGGATCGAGGCTGGCCAGCGGGTCCTGGAACACGATCTGCAGGTCACGCCGCAGCGGGCGCAGCTCCGACTCGCGCAGGCCCTCGATGTGCCGGCCCAGCCAGACCACCTCGCCCGCCGTCGGCCGCAGCAGCTGCAGCACCGCGCGCGCCAGCGTCGACTTGCCGCAACCGGACTCGCCGACGATGCCCAGCGCCTCGCCCTCGCGCACCTCGAGGTCGACGCCGTCCACCGCCTTCAGCACGGGCTTCGGGCCGAACAGCCGGTCCCCGACCGGGAACCACACTTTCAGCCCCCGCAGCGTCAGCAACGAGTCACTCATCCGCAGTCCCCCCGACCGGGTGATGGCAGGCCACGCGCACGCCCCGCAGGGCCGTGGGCTCCGGCCGCTGCTCCCGGCAGCGCGCGTCCGCCGCGGCGCAGCGCGGTGCGAACGCGCAGCCCGGAGGCAGGCGGCGCGGATTCGGCGGCTGCCCCGGGATCGCGACCAGCGGCACGGAGGCCGGTTCGTCGATGCGCGGCATCGACGCCAGCAGCGCGCGCGTATAGGGGTGCGCAGGCGACTTGAGCACGTCGCGGACCGGCCCGAGCTCGACGATCCGCCCCGCGTACATCACGGCCACGCGATCCGCCACGCCGGCGATGACGCCGAGGTCGTGGGTCACCAGCACCATCGCCATGCCCTGCTCGCGCTTGAGCTCGGCCAGCAGCGCGAGGATCTGCGCCTGGATCGTCACGTCCAGTGCCGTGGTCGGCTCGTCCGCCACCAGCACCGCCGGATCGCAGGCGAGCGCGATGGCGATCATCACCCGCTGGCGCATGCCGCCCGAGAGCTCGTGCGGGTACTGCCGCAGCCGGCGCGCGGCGTCGGTGACGTGCACGCGCTCCAGCAGCGCGAGCGCGCGCGTCGTCGCCTCGGCCCGTGACAGGCCGCGATGCCGCACCAGCACCTCGCCGATCTGCTCGCCGACCGTCATGTGCGGGGTCAGCGAGGTCATCGGGTCCTGGAAGATCATCGAGATCCGCGAGCCCCGCACGCGGTTGAGCGCCTCGGGAGAACTGCCCAGCAGCTCGGTCCCGTCGAGGCGGGCGCTGCCCGCCACCTGCGCGTTCGGCGGCAGCAGCCCCATGACCGCGAGGAAGGACTGGCTCTTGCCCGCGCCGGACTCGCCGACGACGCCCACGCACTCGCCCGGGTGCAGCGACAGCGCGAAGTCCCGCACGGCCGGCACGTCGCCGTCCGGCGTCGAGAACCTCACCGAGAGGCCCTCCACTTCGAGCACCGGCTTGGCGCCCGGCTCAGCGGTCACGGGGGTCGAGTGCATCACGCAGCCCGTCGCCGAGGAAGTTGAAGCAGGTCAGCAGCGCCACCAGGAAGCTCGCCGGCACGAGCAGCATCCACACGGCCGACTCCATTTCCTGCGCGCCCTCGTTGATCAGGCTGCCGAGGCTGGCCTGCGGCTCCTGCACGCCGAGGCCGAGGAAGGACAGGAAGCTCTCGAACAGGATCATCTGCGGGATCGTCAGCGTCGCGTAGATGATCACGGGGCCGATCACGTTGGGGACGATGTGCCGGGCGAGGATCGACGGCGTGCCGACGCCGCTCGCGAGCGCCGCCTCGATGAACTCCTTGCGCTTGATCGACAAGGTCTGGCCGCGGACGATGCGCGCCATCGTCAGCCAGCCCACGGCGCCGATCGCCAGGAACAGCACGTAGATGTTGCCGCGGTCGAACAGCGTCGAGAGGATGATGACGATGAAGATGTAGGGCAGCGAGTAGAGCACGTCGACCACGCGCATCATGAAGCCGTCGATGCGCCCGCCGACGTAGCCGGCCGTGGCGCCCCAGGCGACGCCGATGCACAGCGACACCAGCGTCGCCAGCAGGCCGATCTGCAGCGAGATCTGCACGCCGTGCAGCGTGCGCACGTAGAGGTCCCGTCCCAGCCGGTCGGTGCCGAGCCAGTGGTCGTTCGGGCCTCCCAGCCCGACCGCCATGTGGTCCCAGTCGATGTCGTCATAGGCGTGCGGCGACAGCAGCGGGCCGAGGAAGGCCAGCAGCGTGATCAGCACGATCACCGTGCCGGCTGCCATGGCGGCGCGGTTGCGGCGCAGCCGCCGCCACGCATCGGCCCAGAACCCGCGCGAGACGACCGCGTCGCCGGCGGCGGCGGCAGCGGCAGTGGCGGTCGCTTCAGTCATAGCGCACCCTCGGGTCGAGCCAGCCGTACAGCAGGTCCGCGATCAGGTTCAGCGTCAGCGTGAGCGATCCGTACACGACGATCATGCCCATCACCAGCGTGTAGTCGCGGTTGATCGCGCCCTGCACCAGATAGCGTCCGCTGCCCGGCAGGCCGAACACCGTCTCCACGACCAGCGACCCGGTGATGACGAAGGCCGTTGCGGGCCCCAGGTAGGACACCACCGGCAGCAGCGCCGGGCGCAGCGCGTGGCGCAGGATGACCTGCCGCTCGGGCAGGCCCTTGGCGCGGGCGGTGCGGACGAAGTTGGTGCGCAGCACCT
>JBIIDW010000482.1:0-2822 GCA_044238215.1 Steroidobacteraceae bacterium | reverse complement strand
TATCCGGGCGACGCCGACGGCGTGGGCGGCATCTACAACTTCGTCACCAAGCGCGGCGAATGCCGCGGCCGCAACTCGCGGATCTCGTGGACGCAGGTCGAGACCGGGTCGGCCATCACGTGGAAGTACCCGAGCTGCGTGCTGAAGGGCGAGAACTCGGTCGGCGAGTTCTACTCGGTAGCCACCGCTGCGAACTGCCAGCAGGCCGACACGGGCACCAAGATGATCCACGTCGGGGCGAACACCCGCAGCACCATCGTCTCCAAGGGAATCTCCGCCGGGCGCGGCCAGAACACCTATCGCGGGCTCGTCAAGATCCTGCCGTCGGCGCGCGGTGCGCGGAACTTCACGCAGTGCGACTCGCTGCTGATGGGCAGCCGCTGCGGCGCGCACACCTTCCCCTACGTGGAAGTGCGCAACCCCGACGCCACGGTGGAGCACGAGGCCTCGACGTCGCGCATCAGCGAGGACCAGCTGTTCTACTGCCTGCAGCGCGGCATCGCCGAGGAAGATGCGATCAACATGATCGTCAGCGGCTTCTGCAAGAGCGTCTTCAAGGAGCTGCCGATGGAGTTCGCGGTCGAGGCACAGAACCTGCTCGCCGTCAGCCTGGAAGGTGCCGTCGGCTGAGGCCGCCGCGTCGCGAAGGAGTTCCTGACCATGCTCGAAATCACCAATCTCAGCGCCAGCGTCGCGGGCCGCAAGGTACTCGACGGGCTGACGCTCGCCGTCCCCACCGGCGAAGTGCACGCCATCATGGGTCCGAACGGATCCGGCAAGAGCACGCTGTCCTACGTGCTGGCGGGCCGTCCGGGCTACGAGGTCACCTCGGGCAGCGTCACGTTCCGCGGGCGCGACCTCCTGTCGCTGCCGCCGGAGGAGCGGGCGCGCGCCGGACTGTTCCTCGGTTTCCAGTACCCGGTGGAGATCCCCGGGGTCAACAACACCTACCTGCTCAAGGCAGCGCTGAACGCCGCGCGCCGCGAGCGCGGGCTCGCCGAGGTCGACGCCTTCGAGTTCCTGCAGGTCGTGCGCGAGAAGATGAAGGTCATGCAGATGGACGAGGCCTTCCTGTCCCGCGGCGTCAACGAGGGATTCTCGGGCGGCGAGAAGAAGCGCAACGAGATCCTGCAGATGCTGGTACTCGAGCCTGCGCTGGCGCTGCTCGACGAGACGGACTCCGGGCTCGACATCGACGCGCTCAAGGTGGTTGCCGCAGGCGTCAACACGCTGCGCTCGCCCGAGCGTTCGATCGTGCTGGTCACCCACTACCAGCGCCTGCTCGACCACATCGTCCCGGATCGGGTGCACGTGCTGGCGCGCGGCCGCATCCTGCGCAGCGGCGGCATCGAGCTCGCCCGCGAACTGGAGAAGCGCGGCTACGACTGGCTGCTGTCGGAGGCGGCGTGACGACGAGCCCCCTCGCCCGCCGCGTGCTGGACGAATACGCCGGCGCGGCAGACGCCGATCCGGTCCGGCTGCGCCGGCTCGAGGACGCCCTGGCGCCGGGGCTGCCGACCGCGCGGGACGAGAACTGGAAGTACGCGAACCTGCGCGGCGTCGAGCGTGCCCGTTTCCGTCCCCCGGCCTCGCTCGACCCCGCATCAGTCGACGCGGCCCGCTTGCAGTTGCCCGCACCGCTGCCCGACACGCCCCGCGTGGTGTTCGTCGACGGCCGTTTCGCCCCCACGCTGTCCTCGGGCACGCTGCCCGGCGGCGTCGCCGTGGTGGCGTCCGGCACCGCAGCGGCCCTGCCACCGCCGACGGTGCCGACGCCGCAGCCGGCCGTCGCGGCCGGCGCGTCCGGGGCGGCGATGATCCCGTCGCCGAGCGTCGTGGCTGCCGCAGACCTGCGGTTCGCAGCGATCAACCACGCCCTGGCCGTCGAGGAACTGCACGTCGACGTGCCGGCCGATGGCGCGCTGGCACTGGAGGTCGTCTTCGTCGCGGTCGCGGCGGCATCCCGGCATGCCAGCCACCCCGTGCTGCGTGTTCGCGCCGGAGCGGGCTCGCGGCTGGCGCTGGTGGAGCGGCACGTCGGCGGCACCGAAGGCAGCTTCGTGAACGCCCGGGTGCTCGTCGAGGCGGGCGCGGGTGCCCGCGTCACCGACACCCGCCTGCAGGGCCTCGCCGCGCGCGCGAGCCACGTCGAGACGCTGGAGCTGGCGCTCGACGGCGGTGCGGAATTCGCCATGGTCTCGATTGCCACGGGCGCCGCCACGGCGCGCTCCACGGCCATCGCCCGGCACGTCGGCCGGGACTCGACGCTGAGGTGGCACGCCGTGTCGCTCGCCGCCGGCACCCAGGTCAACGACACCGCCGTCCGTGTCGAGCACGACGCGCCGGGCGCGCGGACCGAGCAGGTGTTCCGCGGCATCGCCAGCGGGCGGGCGCGGGTCGCGTTCAACGGGCACATGGTCGTACAGGGGACGGCACCCGGCGCCGACTCGGCGCAGTCGCTCAAGTGCCTGACCGACGGCCCGGAGGCCGAGGCCGACCTTCGGCCGCAACTGGAGATCCACACCGACGCCGTGCGCGCCACGCACGGCGCCACGGTAGGCAAGCTCGACGAAGCCATGCGCTTCTACCTGCTGTCGCGCGGCCTAGACGCCGTGACGGCTGCGGCGCTGCTGAAGTGGGCGTTCGTCGGCGACGTCGTCGCCCGCCTCGCGCCGCCCGCCCTGCGCCGCGAGGTCGAGGGCACGCTGGCCTCGACGCTGGGCGATGCCGTCGTGGCGGAGCTGATCTCATGAGCCACCCCTACGACGTCGAGGCCGTCCGGCGCGATTTCCCGGTGCTTTCGACCACCGTCCGCGGCAAGC
>JBIIDW010000481.1:0-2826 GCA_044238215.1 Steroidobacteraceae bacterium | reverse complement strand
ATGCTGGCCATGCGCAATATCGTACGCGACGACTTCATTGCAATCAATGAGATCAATGCTATCGTGGGAATCGCCGCCCGTCGTCTGGGCGAACCTCGGGTCCTGGCTCTATCCTCCAGCCCCATGAACCGCTCAGCCTTCACGCCCGGCGCCGTGTTCCGCCTCGGCCCGCGCCGCGTGCTGGAGTCCGAGGTGCTGGAGTTCGGCCGGCGCTTCGACCCGCAGCCCTTCCACACGGACCCGGAACTCGCCGCGCGCACGCGCTGGGGCGGGGTCATCGCCAGCGGCTGGCATACCTGCTCGATGGCGATGGAGATGGTCGCCCACGGCCTGCTCGACGGCTCCGGCGGCCAGGGTTCGCCCGGCGTCGACGAGCTGCGCTGGGAACGGCCGGTGCGCCCGGGCGACGAGCTCTCGCTGGTCGTCACCGTGCTGGATTCGGCGCCGTCGTCGTCCGGGCGCCATCACGTGGTCAGCTGGCGCTGGGAGATGTTCAACCAGCACGGCGACCGCGTGCTGCACCTGCGCGCCGCTACGCTGTTCCCGCCGGCCTGAACACCAGCCGCAGCGAATCGAGGCCGCGCATGTTGAAGTGCGGCTTCGCTTCGGGGCGCGGATACGCGGGGTCGAGGCGGATGTCGTGCAGGCGCTCGAGCAGCCGCGTGAACGCGAAGGTCAGCTCGGCGGTGGCGAGCGTGCGGCCGATGCAGCTGTGGATGCCGTGGCCGAAGGCGAGGTGCCGGTTCAGGTTCGGCCGGTCGAGGTCGAGCCGCGCCGGCTCGGGGAACGTCGCCGCGTCGCGGTTCGCCGCGCCGTACATCAGCAGCAGCTTCGCGCCGGCCGGGATCGTGACGCCGCCGAGCACGTAGTCGCGCGTGCAGCGGCGGTAGAGGCCCTGCGCGGGCGATTCGAGCCGCAGCGACTCCTCCACGAAACGCGGCACCAGGGCCGGCTCGCGGCGCAGGCGCTCCTGCAGCGCGGGGTCGTCGGCGAGCATCAGCATGCCGGCGAGCAGGTGGTGGCGCGTGGTCTCGTTGCCGGCCACCATCAGCTGCGCGCAGACCGCGAGGTACTCCTCGATCGTCAGCGGCTGGCCGTCGTCCTTCAGCGTGGTGGCCATCATGGTGATCAGGTCGTCGGCCGGTGCGGCGAGTTTCTCCTCGCGCTTCGCGACGAAGTACTTCTGGAACTCGAGGATTTTCCGCACGCAGGCCAGCTTGCGCTCGGCGCTGATCGTGGGATTGAAGGACTCGATGAACGCGTCGCTCCAGTCCTTCATCCGCCGGCCGTCGCCTCGCGGCAGCCCGAGCTGGTCGGCGATCACGTCGAGCGGCAGCGGGATCGCGAACTCCTCGAGGAAATCGACGTGGCCGCGCCGCTTGAACGTCGCGATGAGCTCGACCACGTGCGCGTCGAGGTAGGCGTGCATGCGCCGCACCGCGGGGCCCGTGAACAGGCGTTCGACGAGCTTGCGGAAGGTGGTGTGGCGGGGCGGGTCGACCTGGCTCAGCACGTCCTGCACGAACCAGCCCTCGCGGCGGAAGAGTTCGTCCGCCTCGGTGGGGTCGACGTGCGACACGTCGCGCCGCATGTCGATCTCGCTGGAGAACACGTCCCATTTCAGCGCTGCCTCGACCAGGTCGGCGTGGCGCGTCACCAGCCAGAGGTCCATGCGCGGGTCGTAGTGAACGGGCGACTCGGCATGCAGCGCCGCGTAGTAGGGGTAGGGGCAGCGCTGCACGGCGGCGTCGGCCAGCGACGCGGCCGTCAGCGGGCAGGCGGGCGCGGAATCGGGTTCCGTCACGGGGCGGCCTCCAGTCTCGAGGCGCGCCTCGGCCGGCGCGCGCGGTGGCTCATTATCGGCCCGTGACGCCCCGCGGCGGGGTTCCTGCGCGAGCCGCGTCCGGCGTCCGGCCGCAATGCGGGCAGCCGCGGGCCGCTGCCCGCTGGGGCCCGGGCGGCGCTGGCAGACTCAGGATCGCGGCGCCACGCCGTTTCATTCCGTCCGGAGCCCGTCCATGCGTCACACGCTGCTCAATCGCCTCCTGTCACGCCGCCGCGCCCTGCAGGGCGGAGCCGCGCTGGGCCTCGCCGCCGTGGCGGCTGCCGAGCCCGCCGCGGCCAAGGCCACGTCCACCGACGCCGAGCTGCGGGCGAGGTTCAAGGACCCGATCTGGAACCGCGACCAGCGCGCGCGCCTGGAAGGCGACACGGCGCCCGGCAAGTTCGTGCACGGTTACGCGACGGGCGTCGTGCATTCGGTGCGCGCCGGCGAGGCGGTGAAGCCGCTGTTCGGCTTCGAGGTGTTCTCGGGGCTGCGCGTGCTGCAGCAGCCCGACGGCAGCTGGCAGCGGCTGTGCCGCGAGCTGGTGTTCTATACCGACCTGAAGACGGGCGCGATCCTCGAACAGTGGGACAACCCGCTCACCGGCGAGCGGGTCCGCGTGGTCGACGTGGCGAACGATCCCTTCAACTACGTGATCAGCGAGTGGTACCCGGATCCGCCGAGCTACGGCGGGCTCAACAAGGACAAGCCGCCGCGGCGCCCCTTCATCCTGCCCTGGGGGCTCAACGGCAACACGGTCACGCACGACGCCGACATCCACCTGTACTACCCGGCGGCGCTGCAGCCCGACAAGTGGCCGCGCGAGTCGGCTGGCCCGATGAACCAGGTCTCCGAGCTGTTCCGCTACTTCATCCGCCGCGAGGACCTCGAGAACCCGAAGCTCACGCACCTGCCGCACAACGGCGTGTGGGCGCGCATCACGCCCTGGCTGCCGTGGATGCTGATGGGCCAGGCGCCGGGCAACATCTACTACATGGGCC
>JBIIDW010000480.1:0-2827 GCA_044238215.1 Steroidobacteraceae bacterium | reverse complement strand
GGCATGTTCACGACGATCTTGGAGAGTGGCTTCATGTGTCGGATCCTGCAGGGCGAAGATGGAGGCCCCGTTCGCGCCGTCCGATCAGCATGCGGCGCGGGCGGAGCCGGGGACGGCTGGAAATAATACACTAAACCTGCTAACTTGCAGTAATCTTGGGCGTGCCTTTCCGGCGCCCCCTGTCGAGGAGAGATCCAGATGGACTTGGGCTTGAAGGGCAAGGTCGCGGTGGTCACCGGGGGCAGCCGCGGGATCGGTAAGGCCATTGCAGCGGAGCTTGCCGCCGAGGGAGCCGACGTGGCGATCGTCGCGAGGACCGCCGCTCCGGCCGAGGCCGCCGCGACCTCGATTGCGGCGACGACGGGACGCCGGGTCATCGCCTCTCTCGCCGACACGGGAGACGACACCTCGGTTCAGGCCATGGCTGCCGACGTCGTCAGTCGTCTCGGGCGTATCGACATCCTCGTGAACTGTGCCGCGGAGCCCGCGGGACAGGGCAAGACCCCGCTCGCATGGGAAGTGACCCAGGAGCAGTTGATGCGCCAGATGAACGTCAAGGTCATGGGTTACCTGCGTTGCGCCCAGGCGGTCCTGCCCCACATGCGGCAGGCCGGATGGGGCCGGATCATCTCCATCAGTGGCATGGGGGCTCGCAAGAGCGGCGACACCGTCGGCAGCATCCGCAACGTCGCCGTCGTCGCGATGACCAAGAACCTCACCGAGGAACTCGCGGGCTCCGGCATCTCGGCCGTCGTCGTTCACCCGGGCTATACGAAGACCGACAAGGTCGTCGACATGATCGCCCGGCGTGCGAAGGAAGAGGGCCGGACCGAAGCCGAGATCGAGTCCGGACTCGCCTCGGGGAACCTCAATGGCTATCTGCCCACGCCCGAGGACATCGCGGCAGTCGTCACCTTCCTTGCCTCGCCGCGGTCCAGGGCGATCAATGGCGACGTCGTCGCCGCCGCCGGCGGCGCCCGCGTCGCAATCCACTACTGATCAGTCGCGCCAGGCTGCACTGCGCTTCAGCGCCGCGATATCCATCAGTCGTCGATCACGCCAGCGCACGCGCTCCTCCCAGCGCTCCAGCGGCAACAGGGTCCGTCGTTCGCCGGCGACGCGCGCCACCAGTTCGGGCGTCCAAGGGTCGTTCTGTCCCCGCTCTGCGCCCATGCGCGCGTACGCGGGCCCGAGCTTTTCGGCGTGCGACTGGATGCCGCCCCGCGTATTGACGTCGACGGTTTCAAAGACGCCCAGCACCGCCCAGCGCATGCCGAGGCCTTCGGTGATCGCCCGATCGACTTCCTCGACGCTCGCGACGCCGTCACGGACGAGACAGTACGCCTCGCGCAGCAGCGCGCCCTGCAGCCTGTTGAACAGAAAGCCCTCGATCTCCCGTTCGAGCGTCACGGGAGCCATGCCGGCGCGCTCGAGCATGGCAGCCGCGCGCGCCGTGACGTCTGGGCGCGTAAAGTCGGCCGGAACGACCTCGACCACGCTGAGGAGGAACGGTGGATTCAGCGGGTGCACCACGAGGCACCGGCTGCGTTCCGGCAGGTGTCGCGCGACCTCGCTGATGGGGATCGCCGAGGAGGACGAAGCGAGGATCGCGCCGGGCGGCGTCCGTCGGCCCAGTTCCTCGAACAGGGACTGCTTGAGTTCGAGCCGCTCGGGGGCGCACTCCTGCACGTAGTCAGCGCCTGACACAGCCGTGTCGAGATCGGACACGAGGCCTACCCGCGCCAGCAGCGTCGCAACCGGGGCGTCGAGCAGGTTGCGCTTGCTGAGTTCCTCCACTCGGGCCGCGAGTTCCGCCTGCGCTGCAGGGAGTCGGCCCGGAACAGGATCGTACAGGGTGACGGGATGGCCGGACCGGGCGAAGACGATGGACCACGCGACGCCCATGCTGCCGGCGCCGACCACGGCGATCCTGGGCGGGGCACTCACGCCGGCACCCTGGCCGCCATCGAGACGAATCGAGGTGTGAGATAGCCGTCGAGCGCCTCGGTACCGCCCTCGGAACCATAGCCACTGTCCTTGATCCCGCCAAAGGGCGTCTCGGGGAGCGCCAGTCCCAGGTGGTTGATCGTGAGCATTCCGGCCTCCACGCCTGATGCGATGCGATCCTCTTCCTCTGCTCCGCAGTACGCGTAAGCGGCGAGCCCATAGGGGAGGCGATTTGCTTCGGCGATCGCCGCATCCAGGGAGCTGACCCGCATCATCAGCGCGACGGGCCCGAAGGGCTCCTCGTTCATCGCGCGCATGTCAGGCGTCGCGCCATCGATGATCGTCGGCGCGAGGAAGTACCCGCGGGTGCCCAGCCGTGATCCGCCGTGCGCGATGCGTCCACCGCACGCGATGGCGTCGGCGATCAGTGCCTCGACGGCCTGCCGGCGTCGCTCGTTGGCAAGCGGTCCCATGTCTGTGCCTTCCTGGCGCCCGTTTCCGACGCGCAACGCTGCCGCATACGCGACCATTTCCCGAAGAAAGCGATCGTAGACCGCATCCTCGACCAGGAATCGCGTCGGCGAGACGCAGACCTGACCCGCGTTCCGGAATTTGGCCCGGCCGAGCTCGGCGACGGCTCGCTCGAGATTGGCCTGCGCCGTGACGATTACCGGCGCGTGGCCGCCGAGTTCCATCGTGGCCCGCTTCATCATTGCGCCGGCCTGCGCGGCGAGCTTCTTGCCGACCGGTACGGAGCCGGTGAACGAGATCTTGCGAATCGCCGGGTGCTGAAGCAGGTCGTTCGAAATCCGCGCGGGATCACCGAATATGAGGTTCAGTGCGCCGTCCGGGGCTCCCGCGGCGGCGAAAGCCTGGACGA
>JBIIDW010000479.1:0-2829 GCA_044238215.1 Steroidobacteraceae bacterium | reverse complement strand
CGGTCGCGATGATCAACGCCTTCAACATGCTCGACGGTCTCGACGGGCTCGCGGGCGGCTGCGCGCTGGTCACGTTCGCTGGATTCACGCAGCTCGCGCTGGGGGGCGGCGCGTTCACGCTCGCCACGCTCGGCGTCGCCGTGGTCGCGGTGACCGCAGGGTTTCTCTGCTACAACCTGCCGCTGCTGCCCACGCGCCGCTGGCGCGTCTTCATGGGCGACGCCGGCAGCACCATGCTCGGCTTCATGATCGCGGCGTTCGGGCTCGTGCTGCTGCAGGACCCGGGGCCCGCGGTGCCGGCAGCGCTGGTCCTGTGGCTCGCCCCCATTCCGGTGTTCGAGCTGTACTGGACCACCGCGCGGCGGCTGCGCCGCGGGCTCCATCCGGCGCTCGCCGACGACGGCCACTGGCACCACGCGCTGGTGCGTGGCGGCCTCAGCGTGCGCATGGTGTTTCTCGTATACATGGTGTTTTCGGCCGTCTCCGCCGTCATCGGGCTGCGTCTGCACGCGGCGGGCTACGCGGAGAGCACGCTTTTCCTGGGCTTCGTCGCGCTGTTCCTGTGCTGGGTCGCGCTGATGACGCTGCTGCCGCGCGTGCTTGCGGGGGTCGCTCCCCGTTCCGACGCGGTGCATCGGGTCGAGCCCGCCCGCGAATCCGTCGAGCCGCCCACCGGCCGCTGAGTCCCCGGCGGTTCCGCCCGGTCGCGCAGGCGCGGCCCCGCTTCGCTACCATGCTCCCGCGGGTCAGGACCTTACCGCGGGGGGCAATGCATGATCACGAGACGCGACGCGCTGGCCGGCGCCATCACGGGTACGCTCGCCGCCACGGGCGCCACAGCCGCCACCGGCGCCGCAGCAATCAAGGGTAAGGGGGCCGCGGCCGGCGCCGAAGCAGCTACCCTCGACGCGGTCGTCGCGCGGCGCGCGGCGCTGCTGCGCGGCGGTCCGCCGATCAACCTCGAGCGCGCCTACCGGGTGATGCAGGAAGACGGCCTCGACGGCTTCGTGCTCTGCCTGCCGACCAACGTCTTCCACGTCTCGGGCTACACCGACCACCTCGCGCAGATGCACGAGGCGCCGGCCTCGTTCGTGCTGCTGTCGCGCGACCCGCTGCAGGCGCCCGGGCTCGTCATGAGCCAGTTCCTGCACTTCTACAAGTTCCCGGACGAGGCCATCGACTACCCGCTGCAGAAGTTCCTCTACACGGGCTGGGGGATGCGCGAGGGCGACCCCGCAGCCGAGGCGGCGAGCCCGGCCTACGTGTTCGTCGACTCAAAGCAGGCGCCGCTGCGCGAGTTCGAGCGCCGTCGCTACGCGCTGCAGGACACCTCGCCCGCGACCCAGCCGGCCGCGCTGTCGCCGAGCGCCGAGCGCGCGCTCGCGCGCGCGGCGAAGGAGATGGGCCTCGACCGCGGCCGCATCGGCTTCGACTCGGCCGTGGTCCTCGCGGCCTACGCCTCGCAGGGCCTCGAGGCCGAGCTCGCCTACGCGGACAACTCGCTGCGGCGGATCCGCATGGTGAAGTCGGCGCGCGAGATCGAGCTGATGCGCATTGCCGCCCGCGCGAACGCGGAGGCCTCGATCGCGGCCGTTCGGGCCGTGCGCCCGGGCATGAGCCACGCCGAACTGCGCGCCATCTGGACTGCGGAACTCGCCCGGCGCGGCAACGTGCCCGAGATCATGCAGATCGACACCATCATGGCCAACGCCACCAACCCACGCTTCGCGGCCGGTACGGCGTTCGCGATCGACTGCCTGAGCCACGGCCACCACTATCGCGGCGACTACGGCCGCACGGTGTTCGTCGGCGAGCCGACGCGGGCGATCCGCCGCGCGACCGACGCGATCTCGCTGGCCTGGGACGAGCTGCGCGCGCAGCTGCGTCCGGGACTGCGCTACGCGGACATCAAGCGCATCGGCCAGGAGACGCTGCGCAAGGCGGGCTACGACTTCGACGTGGCGTTCTCCGCGCACAGCTGCGGGCTGTCGCACACGGACGACGCCGGTCGCGGTGCGCAGGCCGACTTCTGGGTCAAGGGCGACACCGTGCTCGAGGAGAACATGGTGATCAGCATCGACCTGCCGGTGCGCCAGTCGGGGCTCGGCGGCAGCGCGCACCTCGAGGACCTCACGCTGATCACGAAGAGCGGCGGCGAGCAGATCAACGACATCGGCGACAGGACGATCCAGGTATGAGCAGGAAGCGGCGGAGCGCGAGGGGCGTGCGGGCGATCGTCGCGGCGGCGCTGGCGCTGGCAATGACGCTGTCGGCGGGCCGGGCGGGAGCCACCGAGGTGCTGGTGGACCGGTCGTTTCACCGGCTGTCCGAGGGCCTCGTGCACCTGCGGTCGGTCGAAGGTGGCGGCGCCGCGGGGGCAATCCCGGTGGTGCTGCTGCACCCGTCGCCGTCGTCCTCGCGCGCGCTCGAGCCGCTGCTGCGCGAACTGGCCGCGCGCCGCCCCGGCGTGCGCCTGCTCGCGCCCGACACGCCGGGCAACGGCGACTCGGCGGCGCCGGCTCCCGAGACCCCCGACGCGGCGTACTTCGCGGGCGCACTGGCGCGCCTGCTCGACACGCTGAAGATCGATCGCATCGACCTCTATGGCGCGCACACGGGGGCGCGCATCGCCGCGGAATTCGCGGTGGCGTATCCGCAGCGCGTGCGCCGCCTCGTGCTCGACGGGATCGCCGATTATCCGGCCGAGATCAAGCAGCAGATCCTCGCGAACTACGCGCCCGCGGTGCAGCCGGACGAGTACGGCCGGCACTTCATCTGGGCGTTCAACTTCGTGCGCGACCAGCAGCTGCACTTCCCGTACTTCCTGCG
>JBIIDW010000028.1:0-10246 GCA_044238215.1 Steroidobacteraceae bacterium | reverse complement strand
GCGCAGCGCGCCGGTCGCCTTCGATCTGGTCGCCGTGAACCTGGACCAGAAGCAGCCCGGCTTTCCCGAGCACGTGCTGCCGGACTACCTGCGTTCGCTCGGCGTGCCGTGGCACGTGATCGAGCAGGACACCTACTCGGTGGTCAAGCGCGTGATACCCGAAGGCAAGACGATGTGCGGCCTCTGCTCACGGCTGCGGCGCGGCGCGCTGTACCGCTGGGCTGCCGAGAACGGCGTCACCCGCATCGCGCTGGGCCATCACCGCGACGACATCGTCGAGACGCTGTTCCTGAACCTGTTCTTCGGCGGGCGCCTGAAGGCAATGGCGCCGAAGCTGCGTTCGGAGGATGGCCGGCACGTGGTGATCCGCCCGCTCGCGTACGTGCCCGAGCGCGACATCGCGCGCTACGCGCGTGCGCGGCAGTTCCCGATCATCCCCTGCACGCTGTGCGGTTCGCAGGAGAACGCCCAGCGGCGGCAGATCAAGCAGATGCTGCAGGACTGGGAGCGCGATTACCCGGGGCGCACCGAGTCGATCTTCTCGGCCCTGCGCCACGTCGAGGCGGGTCACCTCGCCGACACCGCGCTGTTCGACTTCACGGCGCTGGCGCCAGCGCGCGCGCGCGCCGCCCAGGCGGCGGAGCCGTGAGGATCCCGTTCCTCGACCGGCTGCGCGGCTCGGGTCCGGACGCCCCGGCGCGGCCGTTGGCGAATGCCTACTGGGTGCAGCCCGGCCGGCTGCTCGCCGGCGAGTATCCCGGCGCCGAGGAGGACGACGAAGCCACGGCTGACCGCGTGGCGCGGCTGCTCGAGGCCGGGATCGACACCTTCGTCGACCTCACGGTCGAGGGCGAGCGCGAGCCCTACCACGCGCTGCTCGGTCCCGCCGTCGAGCACCACCGGCTGCCCATCGTCGACCACGGCCTGCCGCGCTCGCCCGCGCACATGCGCGACATCCTCGGCCTGATCGACGACGCGCTCGCCCGCGGGCGCAGCGTCTACCTGCACTGCCGCGCCGGCATCGGCCGTACGGGCATGGTCGTCGCGTGCCACCTCGCGGCGACGGGTCGCGGCGGCGAGGAGGCGCTGGCGGAACTCAACCGGCTGTGGCGCCAGAGCGCGCGCTCGGCGCAGTGGAAGCGCGTGCCCGAGACCGACGAGCAGCGCGACTTCGTCGTCGAGTTCGCCGAGTCGCTGGCCGACACGGAACTGCTGCTCGACGCCGACGCGCTGTCCGCGGCGCGCCGGCTCCGCGAGCGCTTCCACGGCGCGCTGTTCGGACTCGCCGCCGGCGACGCGCTCGCCGCGCCGACCCAGCTCGGTCGCGCGGGGGCCTTCGCGCCGGTGCGCGACATGCTCGGCGGCGGCCCCTACGACCTGCCGCGCGGCGCGTGGAGCGACGATACCGCGATGGCGCTGTGTCTCGGTCAGAGCCTGGTGGGCGCGCGCGGCTTCGACGCCCGCGACCAGCTCGAGCGCTACGCGCGCTGGCAGCGCGAGGGCGAGCCTTCGGCGACCGGCCAGTGCGTCGGCATCACCGGCAGCGTCGCGAAGGCGCTGGGCGCCGCGCGCTGGCGCCGGCAGGTGTACGCCGGCTCCCACGATCCCTCGCTGCTCGAGCCCGATCCCCTGGTGCGTGCCGCTCCGGCGGCCATGTTCTTCTTCGCCGACGCCGGCAAGGCGGTGCAGCAGGCGGCGGAGGCCGCGCGGATCACCTGCCAGGCGCCCGGCGTGCTGGCGGCAACGCGGCTGTTCGCGGCCATGCTGCACGCGGCGCTGTCGGGCGCGCCGCGCGACGCAGTGCTCTCTCCCGCGGAGTCGTTGTGGCGGCGCGCCGACGTGCCGCCGCGCCTCGCCGCGATCGCGGCGGGCTCGTTCCGCGGCCGCACGCCGGAGACGCTGAACCCGGGCGGTGACGCGCTGGACCTGCTGGAGGCGGCGCTGTGGGCCTTCGATCGCCACGCCAGCTGGCGCGAAGGTGCGCTCGCGGCGGTCAACCTGGGCGGTCACGCCGACGTCATCGGTGCACTGCACGGCCAGCTGGCCGGCGCGCACCACGGGCTTGCCGCGATCCCGCTGGCGTGGCGCGAGGCGCTGGCGCGGCGCGAACTCATCGAGGACCTGGCCGACCAGCTGCTTGCCGACGCCATCGTCGGCCTCGGCGAGAGTTGAGGCGTCCGCGGCGATGCCGTCGCGCGTCCCGCGGTGGTCACGGCTCAGCGACGAGCAGCTGCTCCGTCTGCGATTCTGCGACCTCGGGCTCGGGGCGCCGCGCCGTCCCGCACTGCGGCGCGCCGTGCAGCGGCTGTACGCCGAGCTCGGGGAGCGCGGCATCGGCCTGCGGCCGCACGTCTGGCTCGCCGACGAATGGTTCTCGCCCGACGGCGTGCCGGGCATCGCGATCCCGTTCTACCTCGCGCACCCGCGCCTCGAGCGGCTGGAGCGCCGCATGACCCGGGAAGTGGAGGGCGGCACGCCGGAATCGCTGCTGCGGATCCTGCGCCACGAGGCGGGTCACTGCGTCGACACCGCGTGGCGCCTGCGGCGGCGGCGGCGCTTTCGCGAGACCTTCGGCCCGGCGTCGAAGCGGTATCCGGTTGCGTACCACGCCCGGCCCGGCAGCCGCCGCTACGTGCAGCACCTCGGCGCCTGGTACGCGCAGGCGCACCCGACCGAGGACTTCGCCGAGACCTTTGCCGTCTGGCTGCGGCCCGGCGCGCGCTGGCGTGCCGCATACGCGGGCTGGCCCGCGCTGGCCAAGCTCGAGCTCGTCGACGCCATGATGGCCGAGGTGCGCGACAGCGGGCCGCGCGTGCGATCGCGCGCCCACGTCGAGCCGATCGACGACTGTCGCCGCACGCTCGCCGAGCACTACCGCCGCAAGCTCGCGCAGCGCGCGACGCGACGCCCGTGGCGCCTCGACGTGCTGCTGCGCAGGGTCTTCTCCGCCGTTGCGTCGCGTCGACGCGCGACGCGCGCGGCGACGCTGCTGCGGGCCGAACGGGTGAGGCTGGTGGCCGCGCTGATGCGCGAACCCGGGCTCGACCGCTATAGTGCGCGCCAGCTGCTGTCGATGGCGATCGAGCGCTGCGAGGCCCTCGGGCTGTTCGTCCGCGGCAGTCGCCGCGCGGCGCTGCGCGAGGCGCGCGAGCTGCTCGTCGCGCAGGCGCGCCGCTTCCTGCGTGCCCGCAGTCCCCTGCTGAGGTTATGAAGAAAACCCGCGTCCTCGTCCTCTGCCACCCCACGCTGATCCCGCCGGACACCCTCGAGGGCTTCAGCGAGAAGCAGATCGGCGAGTGGCGCGTCGAATACGACGTCGTGACCACGCTGCGCGCCGCGGGGCACGAGGTCCGCTGCCTCGGCGTGTTCGACAGCCTGACGGAGCTGCGCGCGGCGATCTCGGACTGGAAGCCCGACGTCGTCTTCAACCTGCTCGAGGAGTTCAACGGCATCGTCACCTACGACCAGCACGTCGTGGCCTTCCTCGAGCTCCTGCGTCAGCCTTACACCGGCTGCAATCCCCGCGGCCTGCTGCTGTCGCGCGACAAGCCGATCGCCAAGCAGCTGCTGTCTTACCATCGCATCCCGACGCCGCGCTTCGCGGTGCTGCGCCGCGGCCTGCGCCTGCGGCTGCCCCGCGGCCTGCGCTATCCCCTGTTCGTCAAGGCAACCCACGAGGACGCGTCGCTGGGCATCGCCCAGGCTTCGGTGGTCGAGGACGCGGCGCGGCTGCGCGAGCGGGTCGAGTTCGTGCACGACCAGCTCGGCTGCGATGCGCTCGTCGAGGAATACATCGAAGGGCGCGAACTTTACGTCGGCGTCATCGGCAACGAGCGCCTCACCCGCCTGCCCGTCTGGGAGATGGTCTTCGGCTCCATGCCGGACTCGCTGCCGGCCATCGCCACCCGCAAGGTGAAGTGGGATCGCGACTACCAGCGCCGCTACGGGATCACGACCCAGGCCGCCGAGGACCTGCCGCCCGCGCTGGTGGCGACGCTGGATCGCATGGCGCGGCGCATATACCGCACGCTCGGGCTCTCGGGCTACGCGCGCATGGACTTCCGGGTCGACACGCGCGGGCAGCCCTATGTGCTGGAGGCCAACGCGAATCCCAGCCTGGGCGTGGGCGACGACTTCGCGCGCTCGGCGCTGGCCGTCGGGCTCGGCTACGGCGCCCTGCTCGAGCGCATCATGTCGCTGGGGCGCGGCTACCGCGCCGAATGGAGGGCCACCTATGGATGAGGTCACGACGTGGCGCCCGGCGCCCCCGCGCGCCCGGCGCGCTCCGGCGCTGGCGGCAGCGCTCGCGGCGCTCGCGCTTGCGCTGGCCGGCTCGGGTTGCGCGACCGACTCCAAGCTGCGCGAGGCCGACCTCGCACGGCTCGCCGCGCTGCTTCCCGGGCACTACGACAACGCCGGCGCCGGCCAGTCCACCGGGTCGGCCACGGGCGGTGCGGGACGGGACCCGGAACTGGCGGTGCAGCTCGACGTGGTGAGGATCTACGCGCCGTTCATCGGCGAGCACGTGTTCTACGCGCAGGAGGGCGTGGTCGGCGATCCGCGCCGGGTGCTGTCGCAACGCCTGCTGGTGCTCGCGGTGGAGGACGGCCGCATCCTGCAGGGCTCGCTGGCGCTCTCCGATCCCACCCGTTGGCGCAATGGCTACCGCGATCCGAACCTCTTCAAGGCGCTGATGTACACGGACGTGGTGCGTGGCGGCGGCTGCGGCATCGAGTGGCGTGCCGCCGACGCCGGGTTCGAGGGCAGCGTGCAGCCCGGCGGCGGTTGCGACCCGTCGGCGGTCGCCCGCCTCGACGCCGGCCGGCTGGACATCGGCGGGCTCAGCCTGCAGCGCCGCTGAGCCGGCTGCTCAGCGGCCGAGGTGCCGGTCCAGCCAGGCGAACACCTCGTCGTGCCACTGCACGGCGTTGGCGGGCTTCAGGATCCAGTGGTTCTCGTCCGGGAAGAACAGCAGCCGGCTCTCTACGCCCTGGCGCTGCAGGGCCGTGAAGGTGGCGAGGCCCTGCGAGTAGGGCACACGGTAATCGAGCGCGCCGTGGGTCACCAGCATCGGCGTGCGCCATTTCGTGACGTGAGCCGACGGGTTGAACTTCTCGTGGATCTCCGGGACCTTGTAGTAGGGGCCGCCGTTTTCCCACTCGGTGAACCACAGCTCCTCGGTCGTGTAGTACATCGTGCGGGTGTCGAAGATCCCCGCGTGGTTGACGATGCAGCGGAACCGGTCGGGCCACTGGCCCGCGATCCAGTTCTGCATGAAGCCGCCGTAGGATGCGCCGAGCGAGCACGCCCGAGAGCCGTCGAGCCAGTCATAGCGCGCGAGCGCGGCGTCGAGCCCCTTCTGCAGGTCGACGAGCGGCTTGCCGCCCCAGTCCTGGCTGATCGAGTCGGTGAACGCCTGGCCGTAGCCGGGCGAGCCGTGGAAGTCGATGAACACCACCGCGTAGCCGCGGCCGGCGAAGGCCTGTGCGTTCCAGCGCCAGCTCCACTGGTTGCCGAAGCTGACCTGCGGGCCGCCGTGCACGATGAACGCGATGGGGTACTTGCGGCCGGCGACGAAGCCATGAGGCTTGACGACGTAGCCGTGCACCTTCTCGTCGTTCCAGCCCGGAAAGCTGAACTGCTCGAACTCGCCCAGCGCGCGCTGATCGAGGATGTCGGCGTTGACGCGCGTCAGCCGCCGCGGCTCGCCGCGGCCGGTCGCGGCGAACAGGTCGGCCGGAGCGGCGAGCGACGCCCACGCGATCACGGCGCCTCCCGGCATGGCCGAGAACTCCGTGACCTGGCCCGAGCCGACGAGGCGGGTGACCTTGCCGGCGCCGGTTTCGATCGAGAACAGCGCGTGCTGGCCGATGTCGTCGGCAGCCGCGAGCAGGGATCGCCCGTCGTGGCTGGCCGTGAGCCGACCGATCGACCGGTCCCAGTCGCGCGTCAGCGCGCGCACGCGGCCACTGCGCGCCTCGCGCAGCACGACGTGGAAGCGGTCCGCCTCGAAGCCCGGGCGCTCCATGGCCAGCCAGGCGAGATCGCCGTTGGCCAGGAACACGGGTTGAGTGTCCCAGGCCGGGTTGTCGGCGGTCAGGTTGCGCGGCGTGCCGGAGCCGTCGGCCGCGGCCTCGTACAGGTCGAAGTTCGTCGACCAGGCCTCTGCGCGATCGGCGATCCGCGCGCTGAACACCAGCGTGGCGCCGTCCGGGCTGAACGCGTATTCCTCGTCGCCGCCGAAGGGCTTCGAGGGCACGTTGGCGCGCAGGCGGCCGGAGACGTTCACCGGCGCCGCGGCGCGCCCGTCGGCACCGAAGACGGCTGTGAACAGGTTCGACAGCGTGCCGTCGCGCCAGGTGTCCCAGTGGCGAACGATCAGCTCGTCGTAGGCGCGGCCGCTCGCCTTCGCCTTCGCCTTGCCGCGCTGAGCCTGGCGCTTGGCGCTGCAGTCGAGATCGGCGCAGTCGGGGAACACCTCGAGCGACAGCGCGAGCCGGTCGCCGCGCGGCGAGACGCGGAACGAGCCCACGTCGAGCGGGTAGTCGGTGACCTGCTGCGCCTCGCCGCCGTCGAGGCTCAGGCGCCAGACCTGCGAGGAGCCCGAACGCGAGGACAGGAAGTAGACGTGCCGTCCGTCCGGCGACCACCGCGGGCTCGAGTCGGTGGCGGGATTCTGCGTGAGGCGCCGCGCCAGCGGCTTCGCGGCGCCGGTTTCCACCAGCCACAGGTCGGTGCGGCCGCGGTCGGCCTCCATGTCGGTCTCGCGCAGCACGAAGGCCACGAGCCTGCCGTCGGGCGAGGCCTGCGGGTCGCTGACCCGGCGCAGCTGGACGAGGTCGCTGGCGGTGAAGGCGCTGGCGGGCGCGGCAAGCGTGAAGGCGGGCGTGAGCGCGGCGGCGGCCAGCAGCGCGGCGGCGAGGGCAGGGCGGTTCGGGCGCATCGCGGGGCTTCCTCGGTCGGAAATCTGGGCGTTGCGCGATTGTAGTCCAGCGGCGGCGCCGCTAGCCTGCGATCGCCATCGGCCGTCCCGCGCCGATGCCCAAAGGCCACCGATGCTCGACGATATCCGCGCCGTCTGCTTCGACCTCGACGACACGCTCTGGGACCTGCGACCGGTGATGAGGCGCGCCGAGCACCGTGTCGCCGAGTTCCTCGCCGAGCGCTACCCGGCGCTCGCGGCCCGCCACGGCGTCGAGGAATTCGCGGAGGCCCGGCGCGCCCTTGCGCTGGAGCATCCGTCACGTGCCCACGACTTCACCTGGTTGCGCACCGAGGCCATGCGCCGGCTGGCGCTGGCGGCGGGCTGCGACGAGGCCGCCGGCGCCGAGGCCTTCGAGGTGTTCATCGCCGCCCGCAGCGCGATCGAGCCCTTCGACGACGTTCCGGCCGCGCTGGAGGCCCTCGGGAGCCGCTACGTGCTGGCGAGCTTCTCGAACGGCAACGCCGACCTGCGGCGCATCGCCATCGGCGCGCATTTCCGCGTCAGCCTCAACGCCGAGACCGTCGGCCACCCGAAGCCGCGGCCCGAGGCCTTCGAGGCGCTGGCCGGTGCGCTGGGCCTCGCGCCCCACGAACTGCTCTACGTGGGCGACGATCCGGTGGTCGACGTGGGTGGCGCGCGCGACGCGGGACTGCGCTCCGCCTGGATGAACCGCCGCGGGCACGACTGGCCCGGTCACGCCGGTGCGCGTCCCGCGCTCGAGTTGCGTTGCCTCGCGCAGCTGGTGGAGCTTCTGTCCTGCCGGTGATGGGGCTAGGCTAGCCGCGCGTCCACGCCACAGGAGAACCCCCGCATGCACGAGTTCACCCGGTCCCTTCGCCGCAGCGTCGCCGCGGCCGCCGCTTCGCTCGCCCTGGTGCTCGCCCTCGGGGTTGCCCCGGCCTCGGCCGAGCCCTCGAACAAGTGGCGCATCGTCGTCGACGGCTCCACGCGCTCGGGCGGCACGGTGGTGCTGCGCATCGCGCCGGTGGGCGGCGCCGCGCAGGACGTGACGATCCAGGTCCCCGAGCGCACCAGCGAGAACCAGGTCGCGAAGATCGTGACGCGGGAACTGAAGGCGGCGCTCGGCAAGGCGATCCACGTCGAGCGCGACGACTTCGAGGACGTGCTGCTGAAGCGTCGCGGCAAGACTCCGGACTTCGAGGTCACGCTGGTCAGCTCGTCGCTGACCGGCACCAGCTTCCGCTTCAGGCGCGAATAGCGGTCCGGATGCGCGCGCCGGCGCGGCGGGTGCCGGCGCGCGTGAAGTGCCAGATCGCCCAGAACGTGCCGCCCTTGATCAGCACTTCGCCGAAGTTGTCGAGCTTCCAGCGGGCGAAGGGCGGCGTCGCGCTGATGAGCATCAGCAGGCCGCCGAGGAACATCCACGGGAAGCCCCGGCGGATCCACAGCGCGAGGCCGGCGCCCATCACCACGAAGCAGGTGATCACCGGCGCGAGCGGGAACCCGTCGCGCGCCGTCAGGGCCTGGTCCGGCGAGCAGCGGTTGCCCTCGGTGACGGCGCCGGAATAGCGGATCAGGTCGTACTCGCAGACCGGGTAGATGTCCTTGGTCCAGAAGTTCGGCAGGTCGTGCGCGATCAGCGCGACCGCCACGAGGCAGAAGGCGCCCATCACGGCCTTGTGCTCCGCGAAGCGGAAGCCGGCGAGCCTGAGGATCGCGCCCGAGGCGATGATCAGCCAGCAGCCCGCGAGCCAGTGCACCCAGAAGCTCGGCCAGGTCAGCCAGTAGAGCACCGGGCCGTGGCCCAGCAGCGGACCGACGGCGACCCGCATGTTGTCCCAGATCAGGAAGAACTGCGGCAGCGTGAGCATCAGCGCGACCGGTTCGCGCGTCTCGCGCCAGATCCGCAGCAGCCAGACGAACAGCGCGATCTGCAGCAGTCCGTAGACGAAATACAGCGTCGTGAACACGGGATCCCTCCCCCGACGGCGCGCCAGGACCAGCCCACCTTAGGCGACGGCCGCGGCGCGCGCGAACCCTGCCCGCATCCGACGCCCGCAGGGTGGGCGCGGCCGGCTCAGTCGGGCAGGCGCCGTCCCCGGGTCTCGACGACCAGCCAGCGCGCCGCGATCGCCGCGGCGAGGGGGAACACGCCGACCCAGAACAGGGTGTCGACGATGACGCCGGAGGCGCCACCGGCGGCCGCGGCCACGGTGCCGACGGCGAACGGCCCGGCGGCGGCGACCACGCGCCCGATGTTGTAGCAGAAGCCGGCAGCCAGCCCCCGCAGGCGCGTGGGGAACAGCTCCGGCAGGTAGAACACGAAGGCGCTGAACACGCCGTACACGCCGAGGCCGACGACGAAGAGCATCGCCAGGCGCGTCCCGGGCGTCAGCGGCAGCCCGAAAGCCGCGAACAGCGCCAGCGCCGACCAGCCGAAGTAGGCCATGAACATCGGGCGTCGCCCGAGGTGCTTGGCGAGCGGGATCGCAGCGAACGCGCCGACGAGGCCGCCCAGGTTGAAGGCGTTGGAGGCCTGCGCTTTCCAGGATTCGGCGATCCGGCGCGCTTCGTCGGCCGCGACGCCGGGGTCGACGGCCTGGAGGTGCTCGGCGGCCAGCAGGCTGCCGAGCAGCGGCACGAAGGCATTGACCGCCCACCAGGTCAGCAGGCCCGTCAGCGCGACGGCCAGCGCCGCCACCGTGGCCGGGCGCAGTTCGGGCGCGAACAGGCTGCGCGCGGCCGGGGGCGGCGTCCCCGACTGCGACTGCCAGCGCTCGCTCTCGCGCAGGAAGACCCGCACCGCGAGCGCGAGCAGCACGGGGGCGAGGCCGCAGAGGAACACGTAGCGCCAGGACTGCGCGGGGTCGTCGGCGAACCAGACTCCCGCGATCTGGTAGTTGACGAGGCTCGCCAGCATGATGCCCAGCGGTGACGCCGTCTGCAGCAGCGTGCCCGCCTCGACGCGGCGCTCCTCCGGCACGGTTTCCGCCACCAGCGCGGCGCCGACGGCCCACTCGCCACCGATGCCGAGGCTGGTCAGGGCGCGGAACAGCGCGAGTTGCCCGATGCTGGTGGCGAAGGCGCACAGCGTGGTACCGAGCGCATAGACGAGAATGGTCAGCATCAGCGCGTTGCGCCGCCCGTAGCGGTCGGCCATCCAGCCGAACAGCACGCCGCCCGCGGCCCAGCCGACCAGCAGGATCGCCGACAGGATGCCGGTCCAGTAGACCGTGGCCTCGCGCGCTTCCGGAGTGCCGTGGACCAGGCCGAGCAGCGCAGGTATGCAGTTCGACGCGA
>JBIIDW010000478.1:0-2840 GCA_044238215.1 Steroidobacteraceae bacterium | reverse complement strand
TTGGAGTGATCGCGGATGCCTAACGTGATGTCGACCGGCCTGAGCGGGCTGCTGGCCATGCAGCGCGCGCTGGACACGACGAGCCAGAACATCGCCAACGCAAACACGGAAGGCTATGTCCGGCAGCGCGTCGAGCTGCAGACCCGTGTGGCCGTGCCGGTCGGCACGGCCTGGGTGGGCAATGGGGTCGAGGTCGGCACCGTGGCCCGGCAGGTCAACCAGTTCCTCGTGGACCAGTCCCGGGCTGGCAGCAGTGCCACGGCCCGGCTCGAGGTCATGGCGTCGGAGTCGACGCGCGTGGGCAACCTGCTCGGAGACCCCTCGGCGGGGCTCTCGGCCACGCTCGGCCGGCTCCGCAGCGCTTTCCAGGCGGTCGCCACGGAGCCGGCGTCACTGGCGGCGCGGCAGACGCTGATCGGCGAGGCACGCAGCGCCGCCGAGCGCCTGCGCGGCTTCGATGCCCGGCTGTCGGCCCTCGACCAGGACGTCAACCTGCGGCTGCGCACCGAGGCGGGGGAAATCAACCGCCTCGCCGAGGGCATCGCGCGCCTGAACCGCGACATCGCCGCCAGCTCCGCGGCCATCGAGGAGCCGCCGAACGGGCTGCTCGACGCCCGCGACCGCCTGCTCGACGAGCTCGCCGCCAAGGTCAACGTGACCACCGTCCCGCAGGGCGGCAGCGGGCTCAACGTCTTCATCGGCAACGGCCAGGCGCTGGTCGTGGGCGAGTCGGCGGCACGCATCACCAGCCAGCCGGATCCGTTCGACGCCACGAGGCCCCGCGTGATGCTCGAGGGCGACCAGGGCGTCAGCGACGTCACGGCGTCGCTCAGCGGCGGCACGGTCGGCGGGCTGCTGGACTTCCGCAGCCAGGTGCTGGATCCGGCCCGCAATGAACTCGGCCGCATCGCCGCCGGGATCGCCGATGCGGTCAACGGCCAGCACCGCGCCGGCCTCGACCTGCGCGGCGAGCCCGGTGGGAACTTCTTCGACATCGGCGCGCCCACGGTGCTGCCGGCGTCGGCCAACCTCGGAGCGGCCACGGTGACCGGCGCGCTCGATGGCAGCGCGGCGCTGACCGGCGCCGACTACGAGATGGCGTACAACGGCAGCAGCTGGACGCTGCGCCGCCTGGACTCCGGCGCCAGCGTGCCACTGACGGGCGCGGGCACCGCCAGCAATCCGTTTCGCGCCGACGGCATGTCGCTCGACGTGTCGGGCACGCCCGTGGCCGGCGACCGCTACCTGATCCAGCCGACCCGGAACCTGATCCGCGGCTTCGGCCCCGGCATCGACGATCCGTCGCGGATCGCGGCGGCTGCGCCGATTGCCGCCCAGGCCGCGACGGCCAACACGGGCAGTGCGCGCGTGTCGCCCGGCGAGGTGCTGGACGCGGCCAATCCCGCGCTGCGCAGCACGGTCACGCTCAGCTTCACGTCGCCCGGCAACTATCAGATCAACGGGGCGGGCAGCTATCCCTACACCAGCGGCCAGCCGATCGAGCTCAACGGCTGGCGGGTCACGATCGACGGCACGCCAGCCGCCGGCGACCAGTTCACGATCCGGGACAACGCCGGAGCCCGCGGCGACAACCGCAACGCTCTGGCGCTGTCCAGCGGGCTGGCGGCAGGCCGCCTCGACGGCGGGCAGACCTCCCTCGCGGATGCGGCGACGGGCCTGGCCACCGAGGTCGGCATCACCGCCCGGCAGTCGAGTTCCAACCTCGAGGCCGAGACGATCATGCGCGACGAGGCGATCGCCCAGAGGCGCAGCGTTTCCGGCGTCAACCTGGATGAGGAAGCCGCCAACCTGCTGCGCTTCCAGCAGGCCTACCAGGCCTCGGCGCAGCTCGTGCGCATCGCCAACGAGATGTTCCAGACCCTGCTCGACTCCACGCGCTGAGGCATGCACCGATGAGGATCTCCACGCTCACGCTGCAGGAAAAGCCGGTGCAGGCCATGCAGCGGCAGCAGGCGGCGCTCGCGCGCACGCAGACCGAGCTGGCCTCGGGCCGCCGGGCGCAGACGCCGGCCGACGACCCGGTCGCCGCGGGCCGCATCGACACCCTCGAGCGGACGCTCGCCGCCTCGAAGCAGTACGCCACCAACGCGGAGCTCGCCGCGATGCGGCTGTCGCTCGAGGAGGGGGCGCTGGCCGACGCCGGCAACGTGCTCCAGCGCGTGCGCGAACTGGCCGTGCAGGCCAACAGCGGCGCGCTCGACGACGGCTCCCGCCGCCTGATCGGTTCCGAACTGCGGCAGCTGCGTGACCAGTTGCTGGAGGTCGCCAACCGCGCCGACGGCGCCGGCGGCTACCTGTTCGGCGGCCTGCGCGACGGTGCCGCGCCGTTCGCACGCAACGCCGCGGGCGTGAGCTACGACGGCGACTCGCTGACCCGCGAGGTCGAGGTCAGTCCCTCGCAGCGCGTGGCGGTCGGGCACTCCGGCGAAGAGGTCTTCCGACGCATCCAGCGCGGCAATGGCACGTTCACCACGGCCGTACTGCCCGGCAACACCGGCAGCGGCCGAATCGACACCGGCACCGTGGTCGACCCCGGCGCCTGGGTACCCGACGACTACGAGTTGCGCTTCGGCGCCGCGGGGGCCTGGCAGCTGGTCGACGACGGCGGTGCCGTGCGCGCCTCCGGCACGCACGCGGCGGGCCAGTCCATCGAATTCCTCGGCGTGAGGGTCACCATCACCGGCACGCCGGCGTCGGGCGACCGCTACGCGATCGCGCCGGCAGGCCGCGGCGACGTCTTCGGCACGCTCGACGGTCTGATCGCCGCAGTCGAGGCGCCCAGGGCGCCCGGTCCGGCTGGCGCCGCGCAGTTTTCGACG
>JBIIDW010000476.1:0-2848 GCA_044238215.1 Steroidobacteraceae bacterium | reverse complement strand
CGAGCCGATGCCGCGGATGTAGAAGTTGTTGGCGATGCCGGTCTCGGTGACCTGCATGTTCGGCACGTAGGCCTTCAGGTCGTCGAGGCGGACGATGCCCGCCTCGGCGAGCTTCTCGCCCGTGACGGCGTTGACGGAGATCGGCACGTCCTGCAGCGACTCCTCGCGCTTCTGGGCGGTGACGATGATCTCCTCGAGGACGACGTCCCCGGTTCCCTGCGCCTGTGCGGCGGGAACCGCGAGCGCGGTCAGTGCGAGGCCGGTGAGCAACGAGCTGCCGCGGTGTGCGGCACGACGATCAGATGCCATGGTTCCCCCTAGAAAGGTTGGCATGCAGCGGGCGCGGCGTTCCTGTCGCGCCCTGGTGCACGGACTTTGCCAAAGTCCGCGCAATTGCGCACGCGGAAAGGAGTTTCCGCCCACCGTATTCGTTGCTTTGTCGCAACATAAGCTGCCGGAGGCTGCCATGCGAGAGGCGCATGGCTCCGGCCCGGGATCTCATGGTGGCGCGCCCGTTACCGTGTTTTGATGCTCGGCGTATCAGTCTCGCAACATCCAGGGAGGGTGGCGTGGACACTGGCGGTGAAGCGATCGATCGGGCGCGAAGGGACTGGATCTCCAGGGTCCCCGGCGCGCTGTTGTACGCGGGTGCGGGCGCGGGCGTGGTCGCAGCGTCGGCCGCGCAGGTCGTCGAGGCCGCCACGCCGGTGCCGCCCCCGGCCGGACCGGTCGACTCGACTTTCGTGCGCTTCGCGGACGAGCGGGAGCGGTTCAAGGCGCTCTTCCGCTTCGAGCGCGACCTGCGCGACGAGGGCGAGGCCCTCTCCTGGTACCACTTCGTCGTCTACGCCGTCCCGCAGGGCGGGCGTCCGGCGCCGGTCGTGCGCTTCGAAGGGATGGAGTACTCGTATTTCCGCCGCATCGCCGACCTGACCTGGCGGATCCACGCGCACAACCTGTCCTTCCCGCGCGACCTGCATACCCAGGCCTTCGTCGAGCGCGTCACGAACCCGGTGACGGGCGAGTCGATTGCGCCGACTCCGATGGTGCTGCTCGACGACCCGGGCGTGCTGCATTCGCCCCGCGGCTACCTGCCGCTGGACGCGCGCAGCGAGCGCTGGCTCGACACCTACATCGTGCTCCGGCGCGAGGGCGACCTCGTCAAGATCGAGCACATCCGGCCGACCCCCGAGGGCTGGCCGGTCACCTTCATCGAGTCGTCCGTGTCGACCGTGCCGCGCGCGGAATTCGACGATCCGCGGGTCACGTCGCTGAAGTTCCAGACTTCGGGCTTCTACGTCTTCCCGTGGCCGAAGTGGATGAACATGGGCGACCGCCCGGGCCACATGATCGGCGCGTGGAGCGGCCGCAAGCTGGGCAGCGTCGCCGAGTTGCCGGAGGAATTCGCTGCCCGGGCGCGGCGCGAGCACCCGGCGCTGCTGGCGCCGCGCTGGGGCGAATTCGAGCGGCCCATGCCGCCTGGCATCACGCTGCGCTGACCGGGGTCGGCGGGGCAAATTCGAAATCAGGGTTTTCTGGATCACAATATGGGTCTCATTCAGGGGGTCGACGACATGAACACCAACGCTGATCGCAATCAGATGCAGGTTCGCCGCGCGGTGCGCGCGGCACTCTGGCTGGCGCCCGCGCTCGCGGCCGCGCCGTTCGCCGCGGCGCAGGACCGCGCCGGCGCGGCGGGCCTCGAGGAAATCGTGGTCACGGCGCGCAAGGCCGAGGAGAAGCTGACCGAGGTGCCGCTGGTGATCGCCGCGTACTCGGCTGACGAACTGGCCAAGCGCAACGTCACCAGCCTCTCGGACATCGCGCAGTACACGGCGGGGTTCTCGTTCGAGAACTACTCGGGCGGCACGACGCCGGCGCCGCTGATCCGCGGCCTGACGCAGAACGCGCTGACCGATCGCAACCAGAACGTCGGCACGTTCGTCAACGGCGTGCACGTGCAGCAGCAGGGCAACATCGACTTCTCGATCATGGACCTCGAGCGGGTCGAGATCGTGAAGGGCCCGCAGAACGCCCAGTACGGGCGCAGCTCGTTCGCCGGCGCGATCAACTGGGTTTCGGCGAAACCCAACCTCGAGGACTGGGCGGGCACGGCGTCGCTGACGCTGGGCTCCGACGAGCGCTTCGACGTCTCGGGCGCCATCAGCATCCCGCTGTGGAAGGAAAAGCTGGCGGTGCGCATCGCCGGCATGCAGTCGGAGTTCGACGGCACCTGGAAGAACAACACGCCGTTCGGGCCGCGCGCGATCCCGGTCACGTCCTTCGGCTACTCGTTCAAGGGCACCGACAACAACCTCGCCGGCTGGGACCGCGAGGCCCGCTCGATCTCGCTGCGCTTCCGCCCGGTCGACGCGCTGACCATCGACGCGATGTACTACCGCTCCGAGACCGAGAACGAGGCGGGTGCCGGCGTGGCCGTGCAGCCGTTCGGCCCGGCCAACATCCCGGCGCTGGGCTTCGTCAACCCGCTGAACTGCAGCCCGCGCATCACGGCGTCGGCCACGGTGCGCGCCGGCGGCAACCAGCTGCTCTGCGGCGAGATCAAGCTGACGCCCGACCAGGCGCAGGCGGACCCGCGCCACGTCGGCGTCTACACCCACACCGACCTGACCACCGCCCGCGTCGAGTACAAGTTCAACGACGCCTACTCGGCCACCTACGTCTACGGCCGCGGCACCTACGACGCGCGCAACTACGCGCCCTCGCCGTCGATCGCGCAGTTCTACGTGTTCGGTGACGCCACGGTGCCGCAGCCGGGCACGGGCCGGCCGGGCCTGACCTGGGCCTCGAACCCGTTCACCGACCAGAACTCCGAGTCGCACGAGTT
>JBIIDW010000477.1:0-2848 GCA_044238215.1 Steroidobacteraceae bacterium | reverse complement strand
CACCATCGCGGCCGTCCGCGACGCGAAGCAGGCTGCCGGCGCCTGAACTTGTTGCCCCCGAACCCAATCTGGAGTCAAGACAATGGCTGTTAGCAAGGACGATATCCTCGAGGCGATTTCCAAGATGTCGATCATGGAGGTCGTCGAGCTGATCTCCGACATGGAGAAGAAGTTCGGCGTCACCGCCGCTGCCCCGGTCGCCGTGGCCGCGGTCGCGGGCCCCGCCGCCGCCGCCGCGCCGGTCGAGGAGAAGACGGAGTTCACCGTCATCCTCAAGGAATACCCGGCCGACAAGAAGGTCGGCGTCATCAAGGTGGTCCGCGAGCTGACGGGCCTGGGCCTCAAGGAGGCCAAGGACCTGGTCGAGGGCGTGCCCGCCACCGTCAAGGACGCGGTGTCGAAGGCCGACTCCGAGACCATGAAGAAGAAGCTCGAGGAAGCCGGCGCGAAGGTCGAGATCAAGTAATCCCCGCCGCGTCAGTGGTGGGATTGCTCTTCGCAGTGCCGAACGTGGCAGCCGGGGCCGCAGGGTCCCGGCTGCTCCGTCGTACCTGCCCAGTTTCGAATTAGAGGTGTCCGATGGCTTACTCCTTTACCGAGAAGAAGCGCATCCGCAAGAACTTCGCCAAGCAGGGCAGCGTCCTCGAGACGCCGTACCTGCTGGCGATCCAGCTCGACTCCTACCGCACGTTCCTGCAGGCCGATCGGGCCGAGGAGTCGCGCGAGGACGTCGGTCTGCACGCGGCCTTCAAGACGGTCTTCCCGATCTCGAGCTACTCGGGCAACGCGGTGCTGGAGTACGTGAGCTACCGGCTCGGTGAGCCGGTGTTCGACGTCAAGGAATGCCAGCTGCGCGGCCTCACCTACGCTGCGCCGCTGCGCGTCAAGGTCCGGCTGGTGGTCTATGACAAGGAAGCCGCCGGTCCCAAGAAGCCGGTCAAGGACGTGCGCGAGCAGGAGGTCTACCTCGGCGAACTGCCGCTGATGACCGACAACGGCACCTTCGTGATCAACGGCACCGAGCGTGTCATCGTCTCGCAGCTGCACCGCAGCCCGGGCGTGTTCTTCGATCACGACCGCGGCAAGTCGCACTCGTCGGGCAAGCTGCTGTTCAGCGCCCGCATCATTCCCTACCGCGGCTCCTGGCTGGACTTCGAGTTCGACGCCAAGGACTGCGTGTTCGCGCGCATCGACCGGCGCCGCAAGCTGCCGGTGTCGATCCTGCTGCGCGCCCTCGGCATGAACGAGGGTGAGATCCTCGACACCTTCTTCGACAAGAACACCTTCTTCCTGTCGGCCGACGAGACCGCCCTCGAGCTGGTCCCCGCCCGGCTGCGCGGCGAGACCGCGACGTTCGAGATCCGCATCGGCGACCAGGTGGTCGTCGAGGAGGGGCGCCGGATCACGGCGCGCCACGTGCGCCAGCTCGAGGAAGCCGGCGTGCGCAAGCTCGCCGTGCCGCGCGACTACGTCTACGGCAAGATCCTGGCCCACGACGTCGTCAACACCGACACGGGCGAGATCATCGCCAAGGCCAACGAGGTGCTGACGGCGGTCTCGGTCGAGAAGCTCATCGAGGCCGGAGTGGCCGAGGTCCGCACCCTCTACGTCAACGACCTGGACCGCGGTCCCTACGTCTCCGACACGTTGCGCATCGACCCGACCCGCACCCGCCTCGAGGCGCTGGTCGAGATCTACCGCATGATGCGTCCCGGCGAGCCGCCCACCCGCGACGCCGCGGAGAACCTCTTCAACAACCTGTTCTTCAACGACGAGCGCTACGACCTCTCCGGGGTCGGCCGGATGAAGTTCAACCGGCGCGTCGGTCGCAAGGAAATCGTCGGCTCGGGCGTCCTGTCGAAGGACGACATCCTCGACGTGCTGAAGGTGCTGATCGCCATCCGCAACGGCGACGGCGGTGTCGACGACATCGACCACCTCGGCAATCGCCGCGTGCGGTCGGTCGGCGAGATGGCCGAGAACGCGTTCCGGGTCGGCCTCGTCCGCGTCGAGCGCGCCGTCAAGGAGCGCCTGACGATCGCCGAGACCGAGCCGCTGATGCCGCAGGAGATGATCAACGCGAAGCCGGTCGCGGCGGCGGTGAAGGAGTTCTTCGGCTCCTCTCAGCTCAGCCAGTTCATGGACCAGAACAACCCGCTGTCGGAGGTCACCCACAAGCGGCGCGTCTCGGCCCTCGGCCCAGGCGGCCTGACGCGCGAGCGCGCGGGCTTCGAGGTCCGTGACGTGCATCCGACCCACTACGGTCGCGTGTGCCCGATCGAGACGCCGGAAGGCCCGAACATCGGACTCATCAACTCGCTGTCGGTGTACGCCCGCACCAACCAGTACGGGTTTCTCGAGACGCCGTACCGCCGGGTCGACAGCGGCCGGGTCACCGACCAGATCGACTACCTCTCGGCCATCGAGGAGGGCGAGTTCGCGATCGCGCAGGCCAATGCGTCCACCGACGCCAAGGGCCAGCTCTCCGACGAGCTCGTCTCCTGCCGGTACCAGAACGAGTTCACGCTGATGCCGCGCGAGCGGATCAACTACATGGACGTCTCGCCGAAGCAGATCGTCTCGGTGGCGGCCTCGCTGATCCCGTTCCTCGAGCACGACGACGCCAACCGCGCGCTGATGGGTTCGAACATGCAGCGCCAGGCGGTGCCGACGCTGCGTACGGAGAACCCGCTGGTGGGCACGGGCATGGAGCGCCCCGTGGCGATCGACTCCGGCGTCACGGTCGTCGCCAGGCGCGGCGGCGTCGTCGACTCCGTCGACGCGTCGCGCATCGGGGTGCGCGTCAACGACGACGAGACCACGTCTGCCGAGCCGGGCGTCGACATCT
>JBIIDW010000475.1:0-2851 GCA_044238215.1 Steroidobacteraceae bacterium | reverse complement strand
ATCCGCCTCTCGCCGGTCGAGGCGCGCGTGGTTGGCTGCCTGATCGAGAAACAGGTCACCACGCCCGACCAGTACCCGCTGTCGCTGAACGCACTCGTCGCCGCCTGCAACCAGAAGAACAATCGCGAACCTGTGATGACGCTGGCGGAGCGCGACGTCCGGAACGCGCTGGACGCGCTCGCACGACGCCACCTCGTGGTGGAGCGCTCGGGGTTCGGCAGCCGGGTCCCGAAGTACCAGCATCGGCTCTGCAACACGGAGTTCGGCACGCTGAAGTTCGACCCGCAGGAACTCGCGCTGGTCTGCGAACTGCTGCTGCGCGGCGCACAGACACCGGGTGAACTGCGTGGCCGCGCCTCGCGCATGGCGTCGCTCGCGGACTCCGCGCAGGTCGAGGCCCTGCTCGAGGGCCTCGCCAGCCGCCCGGACGGTCCGTTCGTGCGGCGCCTCGCGCGCGAGCCCGGACGCCGCGAGGCGCGCTATGCGCACAGCTTCGCCGAGCCGCCCGCCGACGCCGAATGTCCGACGGAACCGGCGACCTCGGCGCCGGCTCCGGCGCCGGCCGTGGCCGCCGACGCGGCGCCGGGCGACGACGCGCTCGCGGCCATCGCAGCGCTGGAGCGCCGGCTGCAGGAGCTCGAGGACCGGCTGGCGCGCCTCGAGTCCGACGGACGGCGCTGATGGCCGAGGACGCGAGCCTCTCGGACCGCCCCAAGGCGCGCTCGCCGCGACCGCTGGCGGCACTCCTGCCGTTCATGCGGCCCTACCGCGGCGTGCTCGCCGCGGGCATCGCGGCGCTGCTGCTGGCCTCGGGCTCCATGCTCGCGCTGCCGGTGGCGCTGAAGGGCCTCATCGATCGCGGCATGGCGGCGGGCTCGGCCGACACGATCAACATCTACTTCATCGCCTTCCTCGGCGCCGCGGTGCTGTTCGGCGGTTTCGCCGCGCTGCGCTTCTACATCGTGACCTGGCTCGGGGAGCGCGTGGTCGCCGACCTGCGCAGTGCGGTCTACCAGCGCGTGATCCGCATGGACCCGCAGTTCTTCGAGGTCACGCGCACGGGTGAGGTGCTGTCGCGGCTGACCACGGACACCACGCTGGTGCAGTCGATCGCCGGCGTCGGGCTGTCCATCGCGCTGCGCTCGTCGATCAACCTCGTCGGCTCACTGGTGCTGCTGGCGATCACCAACTTCAAGCTGCTGCTGCTGATCCTCGTGGCGATCCCCGTGGTGATCGTGCCGCTCGTGACGCTCGGCCGGCGGCTGCGCAAGCTGTCGCGCAGCTCGCAGGACAGGATCGCCGACACCAGCGGCCTGGCCGGGGAAACGCTGGGCGCGATCCAGACCGTGCAGGCCTTCACGCTGGAGCCGCTGAACGCCCGGCGTTATTCCGACGCGGTGGAGGCTTCGTTCGACGTCGCCGTGACGCGCACCCGCGTGCGCGCGTGGCTGACCGCGATCGCCACCATGCTGGTGTTCGGCGCCATCACGCTGGTCCTGTGGTTCGGCGCGCATCAGGTACTCGCGGGCCGCATGACCGGCGGCGAGCTCGGGCAGTTCCTGCTGCTCGCGGTCTACGCCGGGATCGCCGCCGCCTCGCTCAGCGAGATGTGGAGCGAGGTGCAGCGCGCGGCGGGGGCGATGGAGCGGCTGGTCGAACTGCTGCACGCCGAGCCCGCGATCGTACCGCCCGCGAACCCGCAGCCACTGCCGGCACCCTCCCCGGCCGCGCCCGCGGGCGCGATCGAGTTCGACGACGTCGTGTTCCGCTATCCATCACGCCCCGACTCGCCCGCGCTCGACGGCTTCTCGCTGCGGATCGCGCCGGGCGAGACCGTTGCCTTCGTCGGCCCGTCGGGCGCCGGCAAGAGCACGACGTTCCAGCTGCTGCTGCGCTTCTACGACCCGCAGGGCGGCCACATCAGGCTCGACGGCGTCGACCTCGCGCTCGCCGACCCCACCGAGCTGCGGCGTCGCATCGGCCTGGTACCCCAGGAAACCGTGCTGTTCGGTGCCAGCGCGCGCGAGAACATCCGCTACGGCCGCCCCGGAGCGACCGACGACGAAGTCGAGGCCGCGGCGCGTGCGGCGGCGGCCGACGAGTTCATCCGCGAACTGCCGCAGGGCTACGACACCTTCCTCGGCGAGCGCGGCACGCGACTCTCCGGGGGCCAGCGGCAGCGCATCGCGATCGCGCGGGCGATCCTGCGCAATCCCCCTGTCCTGCTGCTCGACGAAGCCACCAGCGCGCTGGACGCCGAGAGCGAGCGCGCCGTGCAGCGGGCGCTCGAGGGCCTGATGCTCGATCGCACGACGATCATCATCGCGCACCGCCTCGCCACGGTGCTGAAGGCCGACCGCATCGTCGTGATGGAGCGCGGGCGGATCGTGGCCACCGGCACGCACGCGGAGCTGGTCGCCGGCAACCCGCTCTATGCGCGCCTCGCGGCGCTGCAGTTCACGGACTACACGGCCCGCTGAGCCGGCCCGGCGCAGCACGCGCCGCGCCCCGACTGAATCCCTAATGAATTCATAAGCTTGTGAGGCTCGCCAACGAGCCTCGCATGGCCCACTTGCGCCTTGGTCCCACATTTGAGACTATTTGTCTCACTTGTGAGCGACGCAACGAAAAGCCAGGTCCTCCGTGCCACCCGCCGCTGGCTGGCGCCGCTGGTGCACGTGCTGCTGCGCTGCGGCGTGCCCTACAAGGAATTCGCGGAGCTGGCCCGCAACAGCTACGTGCAGGTCGCCACCGAGCGCTTCGGCCGGCGTGGCCGGCCGACCAACGTGTCGCGCGTCGCGCTGCTCACCGGCCTCTCCCGCCGCGACGTGCGTCGCGCACGCGAGTCGCT
>JBIIDW010000027.1:0-10289 GCA_044238215.1 Steroidobacteraceae bacterium | reverse complement strand
GCAGCAGTGGAGCCTGGCCACGGCGCTGGCGCTGCTGGCCTGGTACGTGTTCGCGCCGCAGTGCCTCGCCACGCTGGCGATTGTGCGGCGCGAGACCAACAGTTGGCGCTATCCTCTGCTGATGGCCGGGTATCTCTTCGCACTCGCGTACGTCGCCGCCTTCGTCACCTACCGCGTCGCGCTGGCGCTGGGTGCGGGATGATGCCCGTGGTCGAGACGCTCGCCGTCGCCGCGATCGTGCTCGCCGCGACCCTGTATGCCACCTGGGCGCTGCTGCCCGCGAGGGTGCTGCGCGCGTTGCTGCAGCGCGCCGACGCGGTGCTCGGACCGCGGGTGCCGCGCCTGAGCCGCCGCGTCCTGCAGCCGCTGCTGGCGCGCTTCGCCACCGGCGGCTGCGCCGCCTGCGGTGGCGGCACCCGGTCGAGGGCCCCGTGATCCGCGGCCTGCTGGCGGCCTGCGCTGCGCACGCGCTGCTGCTCCTGCTGGCTTGCGCGCCGCCGGCGCGCGCGGCACATGTCGTCACCGACGACACCGGCACACGGGTCGTGCTGCCCGCGCCGCCCCGGCGCATCGTCAGCCTCGCGCCGGGCGCCACCGAGATGCTCTACGCGGCAGGGGCCGGCGATCGCGTCGTCGCCACCGTGCTCGGCGCCGACGAGCCGGCTGCGGCCAAGGCGCTGCCGCGCATCGGCGACGCCAACGCCCTGAACTGGGAGCGGCTGATCGCCCTGAAGCCCGACGTGGTCGTGGTCTGGAAGGACCTCGCCAACCGGCTGATGATCGACAGCCTGCGCAAGCTCGAGCTGAAGATCTACTACATCAACGCCGGCAGCCTCGAGGACCTGGCGCGCTCGGTGCGCGGCCTCGGCGCGCTCGCCGGCACGCAGCCGACCGCGGAGGCCGCTGCGGCCGGGCTCGAGCAGCGCATCCGCAAGCTCGCCGCACGCAAGACCGCGGGTCCGCCGTTGCGCGTGTTCTACATGATCTGGGACGTGCCGCTCTACACGGTGGGCGGTCGCCACGTCATCTCCGACGCCATCGCGCGCTGCGGCGGCAGCAACCTGTTCGCCGACATCGATTTCCCTGCGCCCACCGTCGAGTTCGAGACCGTGGTGAAGCGCAACCCCGAGGTCATCCTGATGTCGACCACGCCGATCACGGCGCGCGACTGGCGGGAGCGCTGGGCGCGCTTCCCGGCGATCCGCGCCGTCGCCGCGCGACAGCTACTGACGTTCTCGGATCCGCGGCTCGATCGCATGGGGCCCACGGCGATCGACGCCGTCGAGGGGCTGTGCGCGCAGCTCGACGCCGCGCGCGCGGCGCTTGCCGCGCCGCCGGTCGGGCCGAACCGCTAGCCGTCGAGGAAGCCGCCGATCAGCGCGGCCTTCGCCGCGGCTCCGGCGGGCGACCACGCCTCCCCCGGCATGGCCGTGCGCGACCCGGGCAGCAGCGCGGCGGCGCGCGGGATGGCGTGGCGGGTCGGGTCGCCCTGGTCGGCCAGCAGGAGCACCGGCGCCCGCAGCCGCGGCAGCCGCGCCTCGAGCCGATGCCTGAACACGGCGTTGTAGCCGAGGTGATAGGTCGAGGCGGCCTTCAGCAGTTCCACCGTCAGCCCATGCAGCAGCTCGGGCGGCATCGCACCCGCGCCGAGGTTGTGTGCGGCGTCGCGGCGGAAGTGCGGGAAGAACCAGGCCTGGTCGCGGATGAACTGCAGCGCCCGCAGCACCTGCGTGCCGGCCGCGTCTGGCAGCAGCGGCGGCGCGTAGTGTGCGAGGAAATCGTCACGATCCGCGTCGTCGAGCCACAGCAGCCCGTCGAGCACCACGCCGCCGACGCGGTCCGGGCGCGCGATCGCCATCTCGATCGCGATGTGTGCGCCCGTGTGGTAGCCGTAGAGATCGGTGCGCTCGATGCCGAGCGCGTCCAGCGCACGCAGCATCGCATCGGCGTAGTCGCTGACCTCGGGGCGGGCGACGTCGAGCGGCGCCGAGTCGCCGTAGCCGGGCGTGTCGGGTGCGATTGCGCGGCGCGTGGCGGCCACCGCAGCCAGCAGCGTTTCGAGGCTGCGCGACGACGCCGGCGAGGCGTGCATCATCCACAGCGGCCGCGCGCCCGTGGCGGCGCCGGCGTGGCGGTAATGCAGCAGGCCTTCGCGCAGCCTGGCGAACGCGCGGTCCGGGCCGCCTGCCGACAGGCCGGTGTCCGGCGAGCCGCTCATCGTGCGCACTCCCCGCCGTCGATCGGCAATACCGCGCCCGTCAGGTAGCTCGAGGCCGGCCCCAGCAGCCAGCACACCGCGCTGGCGATCTCGTCCATCGCCGCCGGGCGCTGCAGCGGGATCTCGCCGAGTCGCTTCTCGAGGATCGCGGCGTGTTGCGCGCGCATCGACTCGAAGCGCTCGGTGGCGACGAGCCCCGGTGCGATTACGTTGATGCGGATGCCGTGGGCGGCGTTCTCGAGCGCGGCGGCCTTGGTCATGCCGATCAGTCCCCACTTGGCGGCGCAGTAGTCGGACAGGTTGGCGAATCCGCGCGTGCCGCCGATCGAGCTGTTGTTGACGATCGCGCCGCCGCCCGCGGCCCGCAGCAGCGGGATCTCGCGCGCCATGCAGCGAAACGCGCTGACGAGGTTGATGTCGAGCGTGTCGCGCAGGCGGGCGAGCGGGGTCTCGTGCAGCGGCGTGCTGCCGAGCGTGCGACCGACGTTGTTGAAGGCACCGTCGAGCCGGCCGTGGTCTCGCGCGATGGTGGCGAATGCCGCGTCGAGCGAGTCGTCGGACAGCACGTCGACCTCGAGCGTGCGGGCGCGGCCGCCGCCGGCGCGGATGGTCGCCACCGCCTCGTCGCACAGCGCCACGCGGCGCGCGGCGACGATGACCTCGGCGCCCTGGCGCGCGAGTTCGAGCGCCGTCGCGCGGCCCATGCCGCTGGAGCCGCCGAGCACGAGCACGACGCGCCCGGCGAGCGGCGTGCCCGCGGCAGGCGCTTCGGGCCCCGGGCTCACCACGTGATCGTGACGGCCTTCGTCTTGAGGTAGAGGTCCAGGCCTTCCTGCCCGAACTCGCGACCCCAGCCGGACTGACGGTTGCCGCCGAACGGCATCGACGGGTCCATCGCCGCGTGGCAGTTCACGCCCACCTGGCCGGCGTCGATCAGGCGCACCATGCGGTGCGCGGTCTCGAGGTCGCGCGTCCAGACGCTGCCCGAGAGCCCGTAGACGGTGTCGTTGGCCTGCGCGGCAATCGCCTCGAGGTCGCCGTCGCCGAAGGTCTGGATCGCGATGACCGGGCCGAAGATCTCCTGCCGGACGATGGTCATGTCGGGCCGGCAATCGCCGTAGACGGTGGGCTGCACGTACCAGCCGCGATCGCGGGCGCGACCGCCGCCGGCGAGGAGCTTTGCGCCCTCGGGCTGCGCCGTGGCGAGCAGCGACTCGATGCGGTCGCGCTGCTCGCGCGAGATGACCGGGCCGATGAAGGCGGAGCGGTCGAAGCCGTCGCCGATCGGCATGGCCTTGGCCGCGGCGGCGAGGCCTTCGGAGAAGTCCTTGGCGATCCTCTCGTGCACGAACACGCGGCTGCCGCAGACGCAGTTCTGGCCCTGCAGCAGGAACCCCGCCTGGGCCGCGCCCTGGATCGCCTTGCCGAGGTCGGCGTCGGGGAACACGACCACGGGCGACTTGCCGCCCAGTTCCAGCGACACCTTCTTCAGGTTGCCTGCCGCGGCCTTGACGATCAGCCGGCCGACCTCGGTCGAGCCGGTGAAGGCGATCTTGTCGACGTCGGGGTGCGCGGCCAGCGCCGCGCCGGCGGTCTCCCCAAGGCCGGTGACGACGTTGAACACGCCGGGCGGCACCCCCGCCTCGAGCGCGAGCTCCGCCATCAGCAGCGCCGCGAGGGGCGCCTGCTCGGCGGGCTTCAGGACGAGCGTGCAGCCTGCCGCAAGGACCGGCGCGACCTTGAGGATCTCCATGCCGAACGGGTAGTTCCAGGGTGTGATCGCCCCGACCACGCCAATCGGCTCGCGCAGCGTGTAGGCCATCAGTTCGCCCGGGCGCTTGCCGCCGCCCGTCGAGGGCAGCGTGTGGCCCGTGATCTTCGACACCCAGCCGGCGTAGTAGCGCAGGAACATGGCCGTGAACATGGCCGTGGATTCGCCGATCACCCAGGGCATGCCGTTGTCGAGCACGGAGAGCTCCGTGAACATCCGCGCGCGCGATTCGACGAGCCGGGCGTAGTCGAGCAGCACGCGGGTGCGCTCGTCGGGCGTCATCTTCGACCACGGGCCCTTGAAAGCGCGGCGCGCGGAGGCGACCGCCGCGTCGATGTCGGCCGCATCACCGAGCGCGATCGTTGCGATGCGCTCCTCGGTGGAGGGGTTGGTGACCTCCAGCGTGGCCGGCTTGAGCGGCTCGACGTGCCGGCCGTCGATGAACAGCGCGTGGCGGCGCTCGAGGAAGGCGCGGGTCTCGGGGGCGAGTTCCTGGGTCATGCGGATCCTGCAGTTCGGCGAAGTTCAGGCCGATTCTCGGCGCCGGCCGCCGCCCGCGCAAATCACTTTGGCGTCGCGACCTATACCCCGGACAGCCACTCCCAGGAGGTGAGCTGCAGGCCGCCCTGCAGCGGCCGGTAGACCACCGCGCGGGCCGAGCGGGTCGTGCGCCCCTGGGCGACGCGCAGCGTCATGCGGAAGTTCATCCCGGCCACGACCTGCCGCTCGGCCTGGGTGACCTCGAGCAGGCGCAGGCCGGATCCGTCGCGCCGACCGTGCTCGCGCACCGCGAACGCCGCGGCGTCGCGGACCTCGGGCGTGATCTCCGACGGCCGGTAGGCGCCTGCAGGCGGTGGCACCGCAGCCGGCAGCAGCGTCGCGGCGAGCGCGAGGACGGGCAGGGCCAGGGCAGGCACGGTGAACACAGGTCGCATGATTGGCCTCGCCGGTTGCGCTGCGACAAAAGCGTGTTGCAGAGTGTCGGTCAATGAAGCGCGCGCCTGCAACCGTCGTCCTCGTCCTGCCGGCCGCGCTCGCGGCCCTCGGTGCCGGCGCATCGCCGGCGGCCACTCCTGCCGCCGAGTCCGCGGGCGACGCGGGTCTGACGCTGTCGGAGCACCGCGTCGTCGGCGAGTTCGAGAACTGGTCGCTGCCCGGTGAGACCATGGGCATGGCCCGTTTCGGCCTGCGCCGGTCGTTCTCGGAGCGGCTCAGCCTGGGCATCGACTCCTTTGCGGCCGTCGACGGCGCGCGCGGCGGCTTCATCACGCTCGGCTTCGGCGCCGAGTACCAGTGGCCGCTGACCGAGCGCCTGTCGCTCGAAGTCGGCGTGGCGGTGGGCGCCGGCGGTGGGCGCAGCGGGCGCAGCATCGCCGGCGGCGGCCTCTTCTTCCGTGAAAGCCTCGGGCTCGCGTACGACGTCGGCCGGAACGGCGAACTGGCGCTCGGCGTCAGTCACGTGGAGTTCCCGGACGGCGGCACGATCGAGGGCGAGCAGCTCTACGCCGGCTATCGTCACCGCTTCGACGCCGTCTCGCGGCCGCTCGGCGCGGCGCGTCGTCCGGCTTCCGAGGCGGAACTTGCAGCGCACCCGTTCCGGGCCCACGAGTTCGTGCTGGTGGCGCGGCAGATCGAGCCCGACGCGGGCTCGCGGCGCGCCGGCGGGGGCGTGCCTCAACGCGACTTCGGAACGATCGGCGCGGAGTGGCGCTCATCGGTGTCGGAGCACGGCTTCCTGCGCGTCGAGGCGGCCGGGGCCATGTCGGGCGACAGCCCGGGCTACATGCACATCCTCTGGGGTGGCGGCTGGCGCTGGCCGCTGTCGCCGCGCGTGTCGGCGCTGGCGATGGCGTCGATCGGCGCGGCCGGCGGCGGCTTCGTCGAGACCGGCGGCGGCCTGCTGCTCGACGCCGGCGTCGGCCTGCAGTGGCGACCCGGCTCGCGCGTCGCGATCGAGGCCATGGCGTCGCGCTACGCTGCGCCCGACGGCGACCTCGATGCCACGTCCTACGCGCTGCGTGCCGCCTACCTCATCGGCCCGCGTGAGCGCGGCACCGCGCGCGGTGCGGCGGGGGAGGTCGCGGGTCGCGAAGCCTGGCCGCTGCGCATCCGTGCGGTCGTCCAGCAATACCGCGGCAGCGTGCCCGACTGGCGCGACATCCCGGAGCGCGACGTCGGTCTGCTCGGCGCGCAGGTCGACTACCTGCTCGGTAACGGCCTCTACCTCACGGGCCAGGGCATCGCCGCGTACTCCGGCGACGCGGCGGCGTACATGATCGGCCTGGTCGGCGCGGGCTACCAGCGCGAGTTCGGCGCGGGCGTCGTGCTCAAGGGCGAGGCGCTGCTCGGCGCCGCGGGCGGCGGCGGGCTCGCGGTCGGTCCCGGGCTCGTGGCGCAGGTGAACCTGGGCGCGGGCTATCGGTTCGACGGCGGGCTGGAGCTGATGGCCACGGTGGGGCGCATCGGCGCGCTGTCCGGGCCGATGCGGGCCGACGTCTACGGCCTTGCGCTGGGCTATCGCTTCGAGGCGATCACGGCCCGCGACTGACTGGTACGCGCCGCTGCGCAGGTCAGCGCGATCAGCCGCATGGCCAGCCGCTCCGGATGCAGCCACTGCCGGTAGTAGTCGTGATTGCGGCGCATCATCGACTCGCGCGCGTCGCTGTCCGCGAACAGCCGGCCCACCTGCGCGACGCAGCTATCGGGGTCGCGGTACTCGAGGAAGTGGCTGCCGGCGGCAAAGTCGCCCTGCACCGCGTACTGCAGCGGTTCGGTGACGATCGCGCGCGAGAACGACACGAATTCGGCGAGGCGCCCGCCATTGGAGCCGTGCAGGCCGGTCGACGTCACGCAGATCGGATGCGTGCGCACCTGGCGCAGGAACTCGGGTCGCGAGGTCGCCAACGGGTCGTCGAGCACCACGTCCGGATATTCGCGGCGGGCGAACTCCGAGGCCTTGACCCCGCCGTGGAAGCGGTCGCCGAATTCGCGCCGCAGTGCGCGGATACACTCGACGCGCTGCCCATTGAGGCGCCGCCACTCCTCGCGCTTGGCGGGTGCATCCTCGGGAACCAGCGCCGGGTCCCAGAGGCCCGCCATCAGCAGCACGCGCGGATCCTGGCCGCGCGCCGGTGCCGCATGCATCTGCGACCAGCGGGTCCGCTGGATCATGCCGAGCCGATCCGCTCCCGCAGCGGCCAGCAGCCAGCGCACCAGCATGCGACCGCGTTGGGCGATCGAGCCGGCGCCGCTCAGTTCGCGGCGCAGCTCCAGGGTGTTCGCGAAGTCCGTGCGCACGTCGTGCACGAGGCCGAGCGGCCGCAGCCGCTCGCCGCCCCGCAACAGCATCAGGTTGGGCAGCAGGCTGCGCTTGAAGTAGAGCGGATGACGGGCGAGCAGCTGCTCATCGATCTCCCAGCTGTCGTGCGGGTCGATTGCCGCCGAGCCGCCGCCCTCGACCTCGAGCTCGATGTGCACGCAGGCCTTGTCGCGGATGTGCCAGGGCAGGCTGGGCAGCGGCGGCTCGATGGGGCGCAGGTCGAACTCGAGGCGGATGCGCCCGGCGCGTGCCAGCATCGCGAAGCCCGTGAGCACCGAGTTGATCTGGCGTCCACCCGCCGACAGGCGCAGCACGCAGCGCGGCACCGACTCGGGAAATGCCGCCTCGATCGGCGGTTCGGCCGCGACGAGCGCCGGGCCGCGCGCGGCGGGCGGCAAGTGATCCCGATGCAGTTCCCTGAGGCTCGATTCGGGCATGGCCATGGCCCGACGTTGCCAACCCCCACCCGGCGCGCCAATGCGGTCAGCGCCGGGTTGTGACGGGCGTCACGCAATCCCCAGGGGAGCGGTGTGGAAGCGCTCGACGACCTGCCGCTCGAAGGCCTTGGGGTCGCGCCGGATCTGCTCGCGCATGGCCTCGGCGCCGGTGCCCGCGAATATGTCTTCTTCCCCGCGCGCCATGGCGTCCAGCACGTCGCGCGCGTGCGCGACCGGCGTGATGCCGTCGGTCTTGCCGGCCGGCGTCATCCGGGTGGTCACGCCCGCCGTGAACACGCCGCTCACCAGCACGCGCTGGCGGGCCAGTTCGGCGCGCACGCCGGCGGTGCCCACCGCGAAGGCCGCCTTCGCCAGCGAGTAGCTGGAGTATTCCGGCAGGCAGAACAGCGCGCCGATCGACAGGATGTTGCAGATCGCGCCGCCGCCGTTGCGCAGGATCGCGGGCGCGAACAGCCGGCACAGCTCGAGCGGCGCCCAGCAGTCGGTTTCCATCACGAGGCGCGCGTCGTCGAGCGAGCGCGCGGCGAGGAAGCGCCGCTCGGCCGCGTCGCGGCTGCCGGGGATCCCGGCGTTGTTGACCAGCAGCGTGACGTCGCCGGCGGCAGCGGCGGCGGCGCGCCGCGCGGCGTCGTCGGTCACCTCGAGCGGCAGCGGCACGATGCGCTCCGGCGCGAGCGCCACGATCTCCGACAGCGTCCCGGGACGGCGGGCCGTCGCATAGACGCGCCGCGCACCGCGTTCGAGCAGCACCTCGACGAAGCCGCGCCCGATGCCCTGGTTGGCGCCGGTGACCAGCGCGGTGCAGCCCGCGGGATCGAAGGGGTGACCCATGCCTCGTGCCTCAGTCGCGGAAGTTCTCGTACTGCAGCGGCCGGTCGAAGCTCTCGCGACGCAGCATGGCGATGGTCGCCTGCAGATCGTCGCGGCTCTTGCCGGTCACGCGGACCTTGTCGCCGTGGATGCCCGCCTGCACCTTGATCTTCGAGTCCTTCACCAGCTTGACGATGCGGCGCCCCGTGTCGGCGTCGATGCCGTGGCGGAACAGCACCTTCTGGCGCGCCTCGGCGACGTTCTTTTCCAGGTCCTTCGGCTCCATGCAGCCGACCTCGATGCCGCGCTTGGACACCTTGAGCCGCAGGATGTCGATCATCTGCTTGACCTGGGGTTCCGACTTCGCCTTCAGCGTGACCGTGAACTCCTTGGCGTCGAGCTCGTAGCCGGCGTTCGCGTCGCGGAAGTCGAAGCGCTGCGACAGCTCGCGGCTCGCCTGGTCGACCGCGTTGGCGAGCTCGTGCGCGTTGATTTCGGAAACGACGTCGAAGGAGGGCATGGTGGCGTGGCTCCCGTGCGTGGCGCGTGTTCAGGTGGCGGGCGTGGCGACCGGCGGCGGCAGCGGCGGCGGGCCGGGCTCGGCCAGCAGCGTCTCGACCTGGGCGGTGAAGTCCCGCACCAGCTCGTCGTAGTGGCGGCCGGTGGCAGGGCCCGAGAAGCCGGTGTGCAGCCGCCGGACCTTGCCCTGGCGGTCGACGAAGATCGTGGTGGGGAAGGCGTAGACGCCGTTGAGCTGCGGCAGCCGGCTCGCGGCGTCGTCCTTGTCCGAGATCCCGGCGATCAGTGTGGTGTAGTCCACGTCGTAGCGCTCGCGGAAGCGGTGCGTGGCCTCGGCGGCGCGGTCGAAGTCGCCGAACTGCTCGAACATCAGCGACACCACCTCGAGCCCGCGCTCGCGCAGGCGGCGGTGCAGGCCGGCGAGGAAGGCGGCCTCGTCGTGGCAGTTCGGGCACCAGCTGCCGGCGAGCGTGACGATGACGACTTTGCCGTGGAAGAACGGGTCGCGCAGCGAGACGAAGGTGCCGCCGAGGTCCGGGAAGCGGAAGTCGAGCCGATCCGCGCCGGCCTTCATCTGCGTCGCCTGCTCGAAGCCGGCCAGGCTCGCCGCCTCGTCGCGGCGCGCCGTGAAGCTCTCGGTGCTGGTCAGGCTGTACCACAGGCGACCCGACAGCGTGCCGTCCTCAGCCAGTGTGGCGTGGTAGAGCAACGCCGAGCCGCCGTCGAACTTCGACAGGCGCAGCTCGCGCCCGCGCAGCTCGCCCGCGAGGAAGCGCGCATCGCCGGTGGGCTGCAGGAAGGTGCCGGTGACGAGGCGACCCTGCTGCCGGAACTCGCCGACCGCGACGCGCGACTTGCCCTCGTCGTTGACGAAGGTCACCGACCAGCGACCCTCGACACCGGGCTCGCCGGCGGCGGGCGTCGCGGAGGCCGCGTCGGGCGAGAAGCGCCAGGCGAGCCCGTGCCGCGCCAGCAGCGGTACGCGCAGTTCCTCGCCTTCGCGCCGCACCTGCACGAACGCGCCCTCGAGCGCGTCGCCGTCGAGGCGTGCCTCGATGCGGTGCGAGAAACCGGGCATGCGCAACGTCACGGCGTCGCCGCGCACCTCGATCTCGGTCACCCGCACGCGGTCGCTGCCGTTGACCAGGTAGGCCACCTTGCGGCCCTGCTCGGTGGCGACGTCGAGCCCGAACG